>JANMYC010001118.1:0-2962 GCA_031381715.1 Saprospiraceae bacterium | reverse complement strand
TAAAAAAGACATTGAACTTAACAGCCAACTCACTTTTTACGCTAAAATGGGTGATATTATTGGTAAAATAGCCGCTTGGTCATCATTAATCTTGATTTTAATGATGCTTTATTTTAAAGTTGCCAAAAAAGAGTGAGTTTTAACATGAGAACTGGCCACCTTTTAATAAAAATTACTTCACCGATTTTCCCCAGTTATTTAATTCATCCTCAGTCCATAGTTCAGGATAAAAAATCACCCGTTGGTTTTTAGGAGGCATATATTGTTGCCAATTGGTTCCGCCTGTGGCTTCTATAGTCTGAGGCTTATTTTCTAAATACCGAACTGCCGAACGAAAATGTGAAAGCTTCCAACGAACATTGATATTGAAGTCAAACTGTTTGAGCATACCCCTCAGTATTTCGTCGTTTTGTTCAGTTTCTGAAAGCTTTTTAAAAGATTGCCAAAGGTTATTTTGCGTCATATTCTCAGCCAATTCGACGAACTGTTTGGCATATTTTTTTTCAAATTGCTTCAAAGTCAAAGTCTTTTTACCCGTAGCCAATTCGGTTGCCCCTTGTTTCCAATATAAAGATTCATATAGTTGATTATGGTCTTTTTCATCTTTTAAAAACTCTTTTTTAGAAAAATGAAGTAGATTATTAAAATCTGTACTCATAATTTCAATACACCGAAATTGGGCTGATTGAAAACCACTTGCGGGTAAAAGGCTCATCCGGAATTTTAAAAACTCGTCTTTATCCATCCCATCTACCATAATGTCGTAAGATTGAATCAATTGTTCAAAATAGCAATTCACCCGCCCAATTTGACGCTTAAATACTGAGAGCCCGTCCCGATTACTCGGGGGGGTAGAAACGGCTTGCTCAATAGCATCTAAAATCAAGCGAAAATACAATTCAGTTATTTGATGATACATGATAAAAATGCGCTCATCGGGGAAAGGAGTCCTTGTATTTTGAAGACTCAGCAGCGTATCAATGTGAATATAATCCCAATATGTGAGATAATCGGCGTGGAGTAAACCATCAAGATAGGACTGAATATCTTGCCCCATTGCCGCAAACTTGGCTTCGAGCAAATCGAGCCGTTCGAGAATGTCATGTGTCAGTTGCATAATAAAAAGGATGCGCTGAATATAGCTTTCAGCATAATTTGATTTTGATTTGGTATTGGTTATATTTGCTCAATTCTACTTTAACAGTCATTAGATTTGCTGCAAAAAAAAAGAGCTTAATCAAAGGTAAATTTTTTTCTAAAAACTATGCCCGCATAATTTTGTTAAACGAATAAAACAATCAATTTTTACAAGATGAAAGTAGCCGTTTTTAGAAAAGCGCATTTTAATGCTGCACACCGTTTGCACAATCCAAAATGGTCGGATGAGCGCAACAAAGAAGTTTTTGGATTATGCAATAATGCCAATTACCATGGGCACAACTATGAGTTAGAGGTGCAAATTATAGGCGACATTGACCCCGAAACGGGCTATGTGTATGATTTGGGCAAGTTGAGCGACATTATTAAAAAAGATATTGAAAAGCGATTTGACCATAAAAACTTGAACTTAGATTGTCCTGAGTTCAAAGATCTTAACCCTTCCGCAGAAAATATTGTGGTAGTAATATGGCAAATACTGAGGGGTCAGATAGAAATAGCATACGACATTAAAGTCAGGCTTTACGAAACACCACGCAATTTTGTAGAATATCCTGCATAACTGAATCTTTTATTGAAAATGGCGAGACAAAACAGATTCCAATCTTTCAGAAGGCAAGCCAGTCAAGAAGTTGGTTTTGGTATAACACCTACCAACAACCAACGCTTGATGAATAAAGATGGCTCCTACAATTATGAGCGCGTAGGGCTGCCGTGGTATGAGACGTTTAACATCTTCCATTTTTTTATGTCCGCTAAGCTATCGCACTTTTTTATAGTGGTTCTACTCTGGTATTCTGTCATGAATCTTTTTTTTACAGGATTATACTACCTCTTTGGCGTTGAACATCTAACGGGTATGATTTTCAAGAATGAGTGGGAGCGTTTTACGGAAGTCTATTTTTTTTCAGCTCAAACTTTAACTACTGTGGGATACGGACGCATCAATCCAATGGGTCTTTTAGCCAGTAGTATAGCTTCTCTTGAAGCTTTGGTAGGCCTCTTGAGCTTTGCCGTTTTTACAGGCATTGTATACGCCCGTTTTGCAAAGCCCAAAGCATCGTTTCTGTTTAGTTCGAAAGCAGTGGTTGCACCTTACAATAATATTACTGCTCTAATGTTCCGTTTTGCGAATAAATCAAAATCCAATTTGATGAACTTGAAAGTGCAAGTGACACTTTCTATCATTGAAATTGATGAAAATGGGGTTGAAAACCGCAAGTTTTTCACCCCCCTCAGTCTGGAGCGCGATTTTGTAATATTTTTCCCATCGAGTTGGACAATTGTTCACCCAATAGATGATACTAGCCCTCTTTTTGGCATGACACAAGAAGATTTTAAAAATTCACAGCCTGAATTGATGATATTAGTAAGCGGTTTTGACGACTCTTTTGATGCGAATGTGCATATCCGTCAAGCTTACGATATAAATGATATGGAGTGGGGAGCTAAATTTGTTAAAATATTTGGTGCCGCTGAAGATGGCCGCCCTTTAGTAGATTTGGGTAATTTAGATGATTTTGATAAAATGCCTATTGAACATCTTATTGGGGAGGTGAAAAATGAAAAATGACCCCGAGCACTCGGGGTCACTTTTCACTTTTAGTTTTTCACTTAATTTTCCAACTCTTTGACTGCCAACCAAGCGAGTAAGCCAATGGATAGCTCCAAACTGGATTCATCTATGTTAAAAGTATCGGTGTGTAAACCACTTGTAATGCCCTTTGATTTATTACCCGTTCCCAAACGATAAAAGCAAGCAGGCATCTCTTGCGAGTAATAGGCAAAATCCTCGGAAGTCATG
>JANMYC010000657.1:0-5917 GCA_031381715.1 Saprospiraceae bacterium | reverse complement strand
TGCGGTAGAAGGATTCAGCCTTTACCGCCGTCGAATTTGTTTGATAAACAGGCTTTTCTGTTGTGCCCGTATTCACCACGCCTTTGGCAACGATACCAGCATCGGGACGATTTTCGGTCTCTTTCAACTGCCCTGCCACACCTGCCAACGCCAATGTGCGGGACACCACTTTGCCACCTTGTCGCCAATCCAAAAGGAAGGAGAAATTAAAGTTTTTATAAGAAAAAGCATTATTCAAACCCACTGAAAAATCGGGGTTGTAATTGCCCAATTTTATCAAATTATTGTTCACGACATAGCGTCCATCTTTAATCAAAAAGTCGCCGTTTTCAGTTCTTTGATACCCCGTTCCCCACATATCGCCTAAGCGACCGCCAACTTGCGCTTGATACCAAACCGTTTGGTTAATATTGTCATAAATACTATTGTAAGCCAGCGTAATCGTGTTGGCAGATTGCGGCAAACTTTCGACAATATTTCTGTAAGTTGAAAAATTAGCGGTCGTCCGCCACATAAAATTCCTTGTTTTTACGGGAATAAACTCTAAAATTGCTTCTAAACCCTTGCTTCTCACCGCGCCGCCATTGATGCTTTGTTGGGCATAACCCGTAGTCGTGGAAATGGGCAAAGAGATAATTTGGTTTTCATTCAAGGCATTAAAATAGGTCAAATCCAGCTTCAAACGGTCGTCAAAAAAGCGAATATCTGTCCCGATTTCAACGGAAGTAATGCTTTCGGGCTTCAGATTGGCGTTGGGAATAAGGTTTTGACTGCTAAAACTTGGTAAACCATTCACGGGCGTGCGTGCCACAAATGCCCCGTTGGTTTGGAACGCATTGGCATCGTTGCCCACTTGTGCGAAGCTGCCTCTGACCTTGAAAAACGAGATTTGAGAGGGCAATTTTACCACATTTGACACCACAAAACCCGCCGATACTGAGGGGTAGAAAAATGAAGTATTCGCCGAAGAAGTGGACGTTGCCAAAGCACTTGACCAGTCATTTCTGCCTGTAATGTCCACGTAAAGGAAGTCTTTGTAGCCCAATTTGGCGATGCCATACACGCTATTGATGCGTTTTCTACCCACATTCGTGAAATATTCCAAAGGCGACGCGGCATTTGTCAAGGCATAAACACCTGGCTGCGCCAAAGTTGCCGCTTGAATTTGCTCAAAACTGGCTTTTTGATCCATGCGGTTGCCACCTGCCGAAATATCTAAGCTAAAATCACTGATTTTTTTAGCATAATTCAACAAAACATCCGAATTGATTTCTCTAAAAAAGACGCTTTGCTCGGCATAAGCCCCCGTTTTAAAACGATTGGAACTAAACGCACGGCGGAAAGTTCGGTCTTCATTCGAGTAATCCATGCCGCTACGGATTGCCAACGACAATTCGGGCGTAAATTCATAACGTGCCGACACGTTGCCAAAAACCCTATCGCGCTCAAAAGCATTGCGGTTTTCGTATAAAGTGAAGTACGGATTGTCAAAAAACGTATAATTATAGGAAAATTGCTGCACATTTTCAAGACCTGGCTGCCAATAGTTTTTCAAAGGCTCGATATTATTTGAGCGACCAAACCACGCCACTAGCGCATAATTAATATTTTCAGAACCGTATTTCGTGGCAGGGCGATTGGTGCTTGCCGAGTTGATGTAATTGATATTCGACGTGATTTTCAACTTAGAAGTTGGGTTAAAATTAAACGCCGTAGAAATGGTTTTACGCTTCAAATCAACCCCCGGGATATACGATTTACTGTCAAAATTAGTCAACGACAAACGGGCATTGTACTTGTCATTGCCCGCCGTAAATGCCAAATTATTGATAAAAGTCGTGCCTGTACCGTAAAAATCGCTCAAATTATTCGGATAAGCCACGAAAGGCGTAGGCGTAATCGGCGCACCGCCGTGAATAGCCACATCACCCGCCCGCACCGTACGCCCGTCGGGCAAAGTCACGGGGCTATCGTATTGAGCAATATTCAAACCTGCATCTAAGCGCGGTCCAAAGCTGTACGTGATATTGTCGTTGATGCCCGCGCCCAAACCGTCTTTGTAGGCATATTTTCCGCTATTGCCCAAGCCGTAGGTATTTTGAAATTGGGGCAATTGGAAAGGCGTTTCCAAAAAACTTGTGGAATTAAATGAAATGCCGATGCCTTTGTTTTTTGCGCCGTTCTTGGTTTTGATGATAATTGCCCCGTTAGAAGCGCGTGTACCGTACAAAGCAGCAGCCGATGCCCCTTTCAAAACCGTTACAGTCTCAATATCGTCTTGATTGACTTCCATCGCGCCGTTGCCGAAATCCACTTCCATGAAGCCATTTGCATCGTCATTTGTGGTATTCACGACCGTATTATTGTTGATGGGAATACCGTCAACGACAAAAAGCGGATTCGTATTCGTAAAAGACGCTTCGCCTCGAATTGTGATTTTTGAGGTAGAACCCACGCCCGAAGAGCCTGAAATGACCGTCAAACCCGCTACTTTTCCCGTCAAATTGTCTAAAAAATTAGCTGATTTGACTTTGTTTAACTCCGCACCGTCCAATTGTTGAACCGCATAACCGAGGCTTTTAGATTGGCGTTCTAAACCTAAAGCGGTGACGACAACTTCCGATAAATCAATGCCCGCTTCGAGATAAATCGTTAAATTCGTTGCATTTTTTAAAGCAATATCCTGCGTTTTAAAACCAACGGACGATACTGTTATCTTAGCAATTTTATCGTCAATTTCAAGGCTAAAACTGCCTTTTTCATCTGAAACAACGCCTTTTATCGTGCTGCCGTTCTTAGCAGTGACGGACGCACCAACCACTGCTTCTTGGGTTTTAGCATCGTAAATTGTGCCTGTGAGGTTTTTTAGTTGTTGTGCTGAAATGGGTGTTATTTTGAAAATTAAAACCATTAAAAGTAGGTTTTTAAACCAGCTTTTAGCTTTTGTTTTAGATGTAGTTTTAGTTAATGATGTAGTCATTTAAAGATATTTTTATGTAAAAAAACAATGATTGTGGAGAGATATGTACAAGCATACACCCTCAGTTCCGATTCTCGAAATCGAAGAAATTGAGTAAAAAATGAGCTATTGAAGTGATTATTTCAATATACTAATTAATGACTTTAGAAAAGGAAGGTGGTCCACGGAGGGATTTTAAAGATAGATAGACCTTTAAAACAAAAATAGAAATCGGTTTTTGAATGCCGTAAAAGGCTTCATTAACGATACGTAAAATGGCTTTTTTAAGCCTGATACTGATACTATTGAGTTGTTGAGTCAAATCTCGAGCTGTATCAATATCGGATAAAATTGGGAGTAGTTTTATGTTCTCATTTAAAAGAGAAAGCTGTGAAAAGACATTCTCAGTCTGCCAATCAATTGTGCTAAATGCTTCCTTTGAAAAGGTATCTTTTTGAAAACCCATCAGATACACGCCACCATCAGAAGTGGGGCCTAATACTGAGGGGGTGTCCACTAAAAGTTCTGCTGCGTGAATTAATTGCTTAGATGAAAGCGACAAACAGTCATTTCCAATGGCGATAACATTTTCGTAGCCTTTTAAAAAAACGGATTCAAAAGCATTGGAGAGTTTTTCACCGAAATCAGAGCCAATTTGCTGTTTTTCAGTGATAAAATAATACGGAAGACCTGAATTTTGAACTATTTTACGCGTGTGCTCAATCATCAACGCAGCCACTGATTCAGCTTTTTGAGTGCTGAAAAGAAGTTTTTTTTCCGTGGCTTCTGCTTGCGCAGTACGGCTAAAAACGAGGATAGCGGTATTATTGAGTGCGTTGTTCAAATTTAAATGTCGTTATATTTTTCAAATATACGTGTAAACGTCATTATCTGGTTTTTAAAACTCCAATTTATTATTCACAAATAGAATAAATCTTTATCACGTATTTATCACAAACGAAGACTATGAAACATTTAATCGAAAAATCAAATGATAGTAGTTTGATTTTCAATATTTTACAAATTAAAAATTAAATAAATCGGTAAAATACTGAGGGGTATAAAAAATGTCGAATAAGCAATTAAGCCCATCCGACATTTTTTTTATTAAAGTATCATTATCTATTTTAAAACTTTGGACATTCCGTTTTTATCCTTCTTCTCTCCGCACCTGTATAAATTATTGAGATTTCCCAAGCCCCGCGACTATTGGTAGGAACTTTGATGGTGGAAGCATGAAGGTCGAAACTGACTCCTAACATGATGCGATTGAGCTCTAAAATACCCGTTAAAGTGACTGCGTCTGACAGTATTCCTGTTCCTTTCTGAACGGATTTGCCTTCTTTATCGGTTTCAGAAATATAGCGATTGGCTAAGCGCAGGGCTGCACCCGCTCTAATAGCGGCTTCAGTCCAATTATGGTTAGAATATCTGATATTTGCCCCCATTGAAGCCCACATTGATGGACCTTGAAGTGTAATCATCCCAGTAGGCAATACGCTCAAATCCTCGTTAAGCGGGATTTCACCACCCGTGTGAAATGTAATCCTACGGCGCAATTGCTCTTTCAAGTTACCATAAAAAGAGATATTAGGGCGCGTCAAGTGATGGAGACTTGCACCGGCATAAAAACTTTTATTTTCTTCCCAGACGGTATAGAATAATAAGCCCAAATTATAGTCCAAATACATTTTTGACTGAGGGGTCACCTCACCTGATGACAATGATGTATTGACTGCCACCGCAATGCTGTCATATTGACGGTCGAACCACAATCCTCCCATATTTAAGGCATGTTGTCCTACGCCTACTTGCAATCCTGCCGATAAATATTGGGTAACACCTCTATAACGTGAATCATTCAATTGTTTTTGAAATGAAATACCTACGTTGCTTCTGGTCGTTTTGACACGCGCATCTGAACCCGTTTCGTCATTTAAGGCATTGACTCCGATAGAGAAAAAGTCAGTTTTCATGACCCTTGCCTTGTATTCAAAAGCGGCTTGAGTAGTCCTCAAAGGGGCACTTGCAAAAGTATTGCCCCATTGTTGCCTAAAATTGCCATTTAAACGGAATTGCCCATCAAAAACGCCCACTAATGCGGGGTTGAGATGCATAGGCGATGCATAATATTGAGCAAAAAACGCTTCTTGGGCAAATGAATTCATTATCCCTAAACCGCTCAATAACAGCATCAATGAAAACCTAAATGTTAGTCTTTTTATCATTCAATTAAGTTATTCAAATTTTAAAGAAGGGAAAAGTGGATTTTAAAGACTTCACTAATCCTTTTAAATATTAACGTGAATTTGAAATTAGATTGTGATTTGAAAAAATCCAATCTAATTTCAAAAACCACTCAATTCATCATCGGATAAGGGTGGTATTTCCCTTGTATATTTCTTTAGCACCATCAATGTATTCAGCTTCTAAATACCAGACGTACAAACCACTGGTCATGGGTTGGCCTCTGAAACTGCCATCCCAACCTGTACTTTCGTCGTTCACTTTGAAGTTTTTGGCTTCAAATAAAAGCTCTCCCCATCTATCAAAGACTCTGAAAACCAATACTTTAGTACCTTCTTTTCCCCTAACTATCAACCAATCATTTACTTGATCGTTATTAGGCGTGAAACCTGTAGGGATGAGTACAAAACGCGGTTTTACAACCGTCACCAAAACACTATCCGAAGCACGGCATCCAGCTGAGTCCGTTGCATGAACTGCGTAGGTAATCGTAAACATAGGCTTTGAAGTAGGCGTCAAACATTTTACGCAAGATAAAGTGCTATCGTAAGGCGCTTTCCAATTGAAAGTTACAGAACCCCTGTTATTGATTGAATTGGCGTATAACTGTACTGAATCACCCAACTTTATGGTGATATTAGGTATAGCTTCAATTGAAAAACGAGAAGGTTGCGTTATTTCAGTTCTATCAAACCAAGAACAATTATTGGC
>JANMYC010001095.1:0-10357 GCA_031381715.1 Saprospiraceae bacterium | reverse complement strand
CCCGTTACATCGTTCAACACAACATCTGGATAATCCGCCATTTTAATCATCGAAGTAAAACAGTGGTTATTCCAAACTGAAACAACGTTGTAACGATTTCTCGCCATTTCATCAAACCAAGTTGTCCAAAAACTCATATCCCACACATGAGTTATGGCATTTTTACTTGATGTGGACTTATTAGAATTAAAATAGGTCGTGCTGTTGACATCAAAAGGCAGGTTGAGTTTTACGCCTCTTTTTAGAATATTCGGCGATTCTTCTTGGTTATATGTACCCGAAAAATCATTGAATTTGATGTTTTCCGCAACCTGAAAACCGCCATACATCGCGCCATTCACATCGCCACCCAACACCCAATAGGACTTATTTGGCTTACCAGTCGTTCGCAAAGCATAAGCTTGTTCGCCCAAACCCGAAGGCATTGTTGCCGCTTCTCCCGTCAATAACTTTGTCACTTCTGAATTAGAAGCAAGGGCGATAACCACTTTTTTCTTTCCATAACCCGATTTAAGAGCCGATAAGGACAACATTTCGACTTGAAATCCTTTCGATTCGAGGGCGGTTTTTACATCAGTTGCAGCAAATTTTATTTGAGCTTCCTTTGAATCAAAAAATACCCCAACGGTTTCGGCAAAAGCTAAAACAGTTGTGGCAAGTGCCAAGATTAATAGTGTATAAAAACGTAGCATTAGAACCATTTTATGTTTTTTTTAATGAAAAATCAAAGAAAAGGCTTTTGATACTGAGGGGGTGGTCGAAATGTCCGAAATGTTTGTTTTCTCCGTTTGAAAGCCCTATTCGTAAAATGTAATTTCTAAGGAAGCCTATTTATTCGTTGCTGGAATGACAACACTGGCACCCCATAATTCTTTATGATTTTTGCCCCAATAAATATTGAATTCATTTCCCACCTCATGTCCATCATCGGAATAAAGACTTCCAAAAAAAGGATACATTATTCTACTTTTTGTATTGCGATCTGAAATGGTTTCAGCCAATTCCCAGTTTAATGCATCGGACGAAGCAAAAATGTATAGTTCTGGGTTGCCGTTATAAGAACTCCAAGTCAACAACAAATATTTGCCGATAGAAGGTGCATAGGTCGCTTTGCAGTGCATATTGATGTCGAAGTTATGATTACTAAGCATATCGTCAGATATCGCAGTTAACCCTGGCTCGGTAAATTTCCCATTTTTAAGTTTTTTCCATTCAAATGATTTGCCTTTTCGTGCAGCATCTATTACCTGTTTCATATTGGCTCTTGCAGTTCCTGCACGACGTTTTTCATTGTCATCAAACTCCTGAAAAAAGATTTGAAATTCATCTCCAACTATCACATAACCGACACCGCCTATATTGGGTCTTTTCGTTGCTCGGTCGTATTTATAAGGTCTTACGATATCGCCAAGAAAGGTCCAGCTTTCGCCATTATCTTTTGAATATCCAAGACCTATGGTAAATAACTTTTCACCTTCCATGCATTCTTTTGTCAAATCATAACAACTTTCGGTGTGTACAAATGCCAATAACTCATTTTTGCTGATTTTATACATCGACATTATCCAAAGACCTTGATTTGGGTGTCCGTTTTTATTCCACAAATCAGGCACATACTTACTCCATTCCACAGAAGTAAAAGGGTTTTCCAAAGTACCCAATGAGCGTGTCGTCATACCCTCTTTCAGACGACGGGGATGCCTAAGTAATCCTTTACTGTGCTGGATGTAAAACTCTTTATCGTTCTTTTTTAGAATAGAATGAGGTGCATCAATATAACTACCGCCAATGGGCACTTGGTCTTCTGATGCAAACCTTCTCACATTATTTACGATTAAGTTGAAAGCTGGCTTGATGTTTTTAACTTTTATTTCAACTTTATCTATATCAACAATGCCATCTTCACGAAATGCCTTGACATATAAAGTGCGTTGTCCGTTTTCAAAATCACGGGTATCAAATTGAATTGTAAAAGGCGAATCATAAATAGTGGAAATAAACTTGTCGTCCATGTAATAGGAAGCAAATCTAAATTTTTTAATATTGGTGGTGTCAAGCTTCACAACAAGGCTTCTAGTCACTTCTTGGTTCTCAGTGATGTTGTTAATTTTTAATTCGTTTTGCGAAATTGCCTTAAACGAAAAAACAATTGAGAAGAGAATGATTAGAAAATTTGATATTTTCATGTCGTTATTTTTTAATTAATGGTAATTATTTCGTTCAATAAATTATATCCTTTTGAGGCATCCCACATTTCAGTATTTGCCAACCTAATCGCATAGTCGGGTCGTAGTTGTAAGTTTTCATGGGCATCTGGAAGCCATAAAGCCAATTTGTACTTACCTGATACCATGTTTGAGGGAAGTTGTAAGCTCTGTTCTGGAAGCGTAATTTGCCCACTTACCCAAGTGCGAACATCAATATTTTTGAGTTCGATATTGTAACGATTGATACCGTTGTCGAACACCAATATTATTGGGCGTTTTCTGATTACACTTGCATAACCATCATTACTCAAATTAGCCGAAAAACTAAAATGCTCGCCCGCTTTACCCGATGAGGTAAAAGTGGCATTTATGAGCCGAAGTCTATACCCTAATTTGCGTGAAATTCGCTGAAATTCTGATTCTTCTGGATCATTGCCAATTGCTGGAAGCATACGAGATTTCCATTGAGCTATGGCATCCTTCCAGAAATTAATATTGATTTCTGACCAATTGGCGGCAGCCATATCTTTTTGAGTCTCTTCAATACGTTCAATTTTTGGAGAGCAAGTTTCCCCACCCATTATCTTGTTGCCTCCAAAGGATGTAATCATATTAAAAGCATATTGCTTTTGCTGTTCTAATGTTTGATTGCCAAACCACAAACTTGTTCGGGCATAGGTGCCACGGTCATGTTCGTCAAAAAGGAAACAGTCGCCATGCTGCCCTACCCTATCTTTTTGGATTTGAGTAAGTGCTTTGCTGCCAGTAGGAACAGGAATCTCCTCCAATATTTCTCGAATGTGCATGGGGTAACGCATCGCTATTGGAAGTGAATTGGGGGTTGTGTTCAGTATTCGTTCAATAATTCGATAACGAACATCTCCATCGGCACGGTTGCCAAGTTCTACATACAAGCCAGAATGCCATTCCCCCCATTTACCCAAGTAACCTACTTCGAGATGCGAAACGACATCGACATTTTTGGAAATAACAGCATTTAATTGTTCGATGTGCTTCAAAATGCGTGATTCGGGTATATTAGGTTTTTCACTCCAAACGTGTGTAGGACGCAAAATAATTTTTAAACCTTGAGCACGGATAGTATCAAGAGCGTTTTGTAAATCAGTTAGATAAGATTGTGGAATAACATCTATATCTTTGAATTCATCTAATCGTAAATAGCTATGCAGCAATGTATGCCCTGCTGTTTTTACATCAGCAAAATTTCGGTCATCATTATTACCACGCCCATCAACATCTTTACGGTTGTGCCACCCTCGCTCTGGATTAGGAAAAACACTCGAAAAATCTGGCTTATACAATTGGGTGGTTGAAGGGTTCGACTCCTTTTTACTTTGAGATATTGCATCTTGAATTGGAAACAATAAAGCCAATAAAAGTGAAATATATATTGCTCTTTTCATTTTTTCTATCAAAATTTTATAGTTTGCAACACGAAGAAATTCTCCTGTTTTAAAGAATTATCAAGACCTATATCAACTGGTCGTTGCGATTTTGTATCAAACAGTTGTATCGCCACAGAATATTCTCCTTTGGGTTTTTCCAAAAGTTTTGCCTTGTATTTCATTGACGAAAGCTCTCCTGGCATCCAACTTTTATTTCCTGAATCTTCGATTACGAATTCAAGCGTTTTCCCTTTTTTGGAGATTGGGATGAGTTTTACTTTTAAATTGTAGGTAGCATAAGCTGGTGCAACGCCCTTGTTCAACCATTCCATTTCGAAACTGAATTCGCCATTTTTATAAGCGGGTTTGCTGATGCTCTTGGGGAAATACCAATACCCACAAAGATTAAGAAGTTCATTGGTTAATTCCGGATTGTCAGCAATCCACTCTTCCATATAACCATGATAGCCAATATAAGTTGGGTGAATGAGTTTGATAGCATTTCTAAAAACATCAGCACCAGATACCTTATAAATTGGCAATGTATCTTTTCCATTTTTACCCAACCAATGTCCTTGGGATTTTACTTTGCCATAATGTTCAAGTTCAAAAACGGTGGGTTTGCTTTTGTAAACGCCCTCAAAAAAATAAGGATGTTTCACTGTCCATGTCTTAAATTCGTCTCTCATCAAACCTTGCACCATGGGACTATCGTCACGGAGAGAAATACCATTTGCCACGGCATAATTATACAGTTCCATTTTCTCGCTCTCCGAACCTGTGGAGCGCAAAAGATCGTCTGTTACTACCAGCAATGATTTTTTATAATGCTTTAAATGCAAGTCAATATGTGTTTTCACCTCATCGAAAGTCGTTTTTATGCGTGTGGAACTCCAAGTATGCCCTTCGCCCCAATCGCCAATACTACCCACATCAATGTATCGAATATAAGGTTTGCTATCGTAGCGGGCAGCAAACGCTTTGTGGAAATTGTCTAACTTTTGTAGAAAAATGGGGTCATTCCAATTCGGCGACCAAACTGCTGGTCCAAATTGTGGACGCTCCACTCCTTTCGCTCCAGCTTTAACCACCCAATACGGCGTAGCATAACCAATGCCATCTACTTCATAAGGTATTGCTTCGCCAACTTTACCCGTTTCTTTACAAGCAATCCGAAAGGATATTTGGTAGCCCAGTGGTACATATTTCTCGATAACCTTGTCTATATAAGTCCAGTCAAATTTACCTTCTTCAGGCTCCAAAAACGCCCAAGCCAACCTCAAGTAAAGATGATCCATTCCAGGAAAGCGTTTTAAAACCGCCTCATCGCTGATTTTGTATTTATGAATGCCATTATCAAGCAAATGATGATACCAACCTTTGTCGGGATTGGCAAGTGGACGAATGGTGTCCCACTTGGAAGAGAGGTCTATCTTTTGAGCAACAAGATTGTGGCTCAATAAACAAGAAAACAAAAGAGGCGCAATGAAATAAAAAACAGTTTTATTCGCAGCTAACATTTTTATATGAACCATATTTTGATTGTTTTTTAATGCGTTTTTTCAGTTAAATCCGTTGCAAGTACCTTACGAATTTTAGTAAACGAACGGCTGCCAGTGTATTTCAAAATTTTAGAATGTCTGCCGTTTAGTTTTTGCATACCACATTCAAAAGCGGGCAAATTGTATGCTTTGGTCATATCACTCCAATTAAAAATGCCTAAATATATATCCTTACCGTGTCGAGCAAGTATAAGCTCGTATCCATCTTGCTTGTTTTTGGCATGTTGCCAAAAATCCAGGGGTACCATTTCATCCATTGTTGGAAAGTCAAACACCTCTTTAATGAGTGCCTTGCGTTCAGAGCGAAGGGTCAATAACTTATCGCTACTTAGTCGGGCACTGCCGTAAAGTTTATTAAAGTCAGCCCACATTTGAGCTTCATTTAAAGTCATAGAACCACCTCGTTTTGTCTTTTCTTCTGAAACCCCTGCGTCTTCATCGGCAGCTTCACGAAAAACTAAGTAATCTGCATCACCGTTAAAAACCTTTCCGTTTAAATAATAATTGCCCATGTTGGCAAGTACACGTTCTGAAAATGCCTCAAAACGTGGATTGATGTCTCCACCTGTTCTCATGCCATCCACAAGACCCAAACAAGGACCAAAAACAGCGGAACAGCCCAATAAATAAGTTTCAGCACCTGCCTGTTGCTTAATGGTTTGAAGACCCAAACGAACCCTTTCTACATCGGTTATTGACGGGTCAAATGGTTTTATACTTTTAATTTTTGGATTAGCCTTTAAAATTTCGTTATTTAATCCAAGTAAAATGAAATCAATTTTGATGTAGTGTATGACAAACTCTTTGGTAATAACACGTATGTTATTTGCCATGTGTGTTCTGGCTCCTGGGTGTGAATAATCAATATAAACCCTGTCCTTGTCAGATCCTTCGGGTCTTCGAGTTTGTACAATTACATTTCCTTCGTTGTCGTGTAGAAAATATTCTGGGTGTTGCTTGAAAATCTCCGCATCTGTATTAGCCCTAAATCCATCTATCCAAATACCTGGGGTCATGCCTGCGGCTTTAATCCTATCCGCAATTGCTTTCATGCCGCCAGACAAGTCCGTGCGAGATTTTGCAAAATCGCCACGTTGGGTGTACCATCCCGCATCAATTTGAATGAGGTTGGCAGTTGGGGCAAGCTGTTTGATTAAATCTACATTTTCATAAATATCTTTATCTGAAAACTTATAGGCGTAGTAATCCCAAGTAGCCCAACCTTTATAATCAACATTTTTTACTTTATTTATCTTATTTTCTTTCGCAATAGCCGCACCATACGTATCAAGTACCTTTTGCCAATCGGGTACTAAACCAAGTACAATTTGTTCGTAATGAATGCTTTGTCCAGGCTTAATCTGTTTACCCTCGCCTTTTGAACGCACTACAAATACATTTTTTTCCAAAGTAATAATCGGTATAAAAATACGCCAGCTTAATGCCCCTGCAAATACATACTGATTATTAGCTTGTTGAACCATTGCGTACATATAACTATAACTTGCTTTTTGTGGCTCGCCCACTTTATGAACAAGTATTGGTCGAGACCCCATGGAGCTACTTCCATAAGAAACTTTCATATCACTATTGATAGGCACTTGAATAGGGATTTGGATTTCGATGCTATCTATTGAAGTGGTCTCGGTACCGTTATTTGATAGTATGATATCAAGCCGTTTTAAACCACTCGCATCAGTGGTAATTTTTTGCGTCACTTGAATAGGGTGATTGGCATTTACATTGACCGTAATGCCTTTCCAGTTTTTCTGTTTGTAAGAACCAGCAAAACTATTAGAACAAAATAGCATACATGAGATAATCATGGCTAACGACCACGATAAAATCCTGTTCGCATTGTTCATATCTTTCAACCAATTATCAAGCATGCTGTTTGTTTTTATTGCTTTGTTTATAATTATTTATGTTTAGCTCCTATTTTGTCAGTATGGGCTTTTTTCGTTTGATAAGTCGAATTGGGAAATTAGAAGGGTCAACTAAATCAATAATAATATCTCCATTGGCACTTTTTTGAACCTCGCCCACAATTTTAGCTCCCCCATAAACCATTCGTTTGGATAGCTTTTCGGGGTCGTTTGTTGAAAAGGCAATGTGACATTCCTGATGACTCATTTTAGCAAATGAATTTTCAAGATTTGCTTTACCAAAAAGCTCCATAGACATGCTTTTAGCGGCATCACCTACATAAGGCACGCGATAATTTCGATAGTTGTTATTCAAAGTATCAATATCTTTTGACCACGGAATAGTTAGACCCATGAATTCAACAAACCATAAAGCCGTTATTTTTTGGTCAGGCGTATTGTAAGCAAAATGCTCAAATCGAATGGTGCTTTTTACAGGCTTTGGATAAAAAGGGTTTACACGGTGGATGAGTTGCGTGGTAAATCCGTTGGGGTCACGCACATTCATCACATAATCGCCAATCAAGTTGCGATAAAGCGTTCCTTCTTGAACACCTTTATTGGCGAGCATTTTTTCGGCAACGGCTTCAATGGTTTTATGTCCTTCAAAAGCCAAGTGAAAACCGTCAATGTGAACGTCGGAGTAAGTATTTTTAATATTTGGTATGGAACTAAACTCAATCATAAAATTATGGTCTTTATCGGCTACATATACCACCTCTTTATTGTTGGAAGGGATGATTTCCAACCCTAAATTTTCGACATACCATTTGGCAGTCGCTTCTTTATTTGCCACATTAATCCGAAGATGCTCGAACTTAATTGGTGATAGAGCATCCTTTTCATTTTGTGCTGATACAAAAAGTGGAATAAAAAAACAAACGGTTAAAATGAGTTTGGTTAATGCTTTCATATTTTAAATTTATGTCGTTGGATAATAACTTTTGGAAATTTTAAACTCAGCAATTTCCGCTTTGGAAATTTAAGATAAGCACCCCCTCAGTATTTTGAGCATTTTCAAGTAAAAATTGCCAAAATCGAAGCACAACATTCCAAAAGTTTGAAACTCTGTCCATTACCCACATCTTTTATAATGGGCTTGAAAACGGCATCTATCATCTTGAAACCCCTCGTTTTAACGAGGGGAAAGTTAAAAAAGCGACTCCGACATCTATCATCTATTCAAAGCATCCCATCAGATGTGATGTTTTGAATAGATGATAGATGTGAGTCGTGGTTTATTTAAGACCACCGATTGAAAATCGGTGGTTTCAAGATGATAGATGTGTTTTCCACATTGAAAAAAGATGTGGGTAATGGACAGAGTTTTTAACTTTTATAAAGTTTAAAGTATTGATAATCAATATTTTAGACCCCTCAGTAAAATGTCGATTATTTCAGTTGAATTACCTAATTAGCATTTAGAATTAAACAAAAACAATGGCATCAATTTCTACCAATGCATTCTTTGCCATTTTAGAAACTTCCACACAAGCCCTTGCGGGAGGACTATCGGAGAAGTAGGTTGAATACACATGGTTCATTGCAGCAAAGTCGTTCATGCTTTGAAGATAGACCGTGCATTTCACAACATTATTCATCGTGGTTCCAGCAGCTTCAACGATTGCTTTCAGGTTTTCAAGAACCTGTGCCGTTTGTTCTTCTATGGTAGAAGGCACTTCACCAGTTTTTGGATGAATGGGTAGTTGTCCAGAAGTATAAAGAACCCCACCTGCAACAATTCCCTGATTGTAGGGACCAATAGCAGCCGGTGATTTTTCGGTGCTGATAATTTTCTTTATCATGATTATGAGTTTACGACGTTGACAGGTGATCCGTTTATATAGGCAGCTAGGTTATCAACCGCTGTGTTCATTAATCTTATGCGGGATTCTTTAGGTGCCCAAGCAATGTGTGGCGTAATGATGCAATTTTTAGCTTTAAGCAAAGGATTGCTTGCAGCTATTGGCTCCAAAGAAACAACATCAACAGCGGCATATCCTACCTTACCACTATTAAGACCGTCACAAAGGTCTTGTTCAACTACTGATGGCCCACGTGATGTATTAATAATCATTACACCATCTTGCATTTTCGAAATTGATTCTTTATTTATGATCCCCTTCGTGCTATCGGTAAGAGGGCAATGAAGACTGATGATATCTGATTGGTTCAACAATTCATCAAGGGTTACATATTTACAGGTATCAGTCACTAATTCTGGATTTTGACGGCTGCCATAAGCCAGAATATTCATACCGAAAGCCTGAGCCATTTTTGCAGTTGCCTGACCAATACGTCCAAAACCTATGATGCCTAAATTTTTTCCAGCCAATTCAATCAGGGGATAATTCCAGAAACACCAATCAGCGTTATTGGTCCAGTCTCCTTTTTTAACTGCGTCGGCATGTGCGCCAACATGGTGGCACATTTCAAGCAATAGGGCCATGGTAAACTGTGCAACAGCTGCCGTTCCATAAGTAGGAATATTGCATACTGTGATACTTAGTTCTTTTGCAGCAACGGTATCTACCACATTGTATCCCGTAGCTAAAACACCAATATATTTTACTGAAGGAACTCCTTCCAGTACTGATTTTGGAAGTGGGGTTTTATTTGTAAAAACTACACTGGCATCGCCAATGGTTTTTATCACGTTCTCGGGAGCAAAATCGGTACGATCATACACTGTTAATTCGCCTAATTGAATAAGACAATCCCAGTTTAAATCGCCAGGGTTTAATGTATATCCGTCTAATACAACAATTTTCATTTTTATAATTTTATATGTTTCAAAAATCATTTTCATTTTTAGCCATTGCCCAAGCCAAGTTTAGCGTTCTCTTGGCATTGGCTATAACAATCTCAGCATCTTCATCGCCAACGGGCTTTATTTCAAAACTCAAAAATCTTCGGTTGTTCGGATCAAGGTATCCAATTTCCAAAAGGACTTCCAAATACTCAACTAATTCCTCTACATCGTTTTCACCACCAGGATAACCAAACCGTGGATGTGCGTCTCCATACGCTGGATCATTTTTGTCTTTTATCATGCAATTACCCATGTGTGCATGGATGATGTAATCTTTTACAGGAATAAGCGATTGACGTATCGTTTCGTGAATAATTGGGATATGACTTAAATCAACCATTAAACCAAAATTGTCGAACTCTGCACATATTTCCTGCGCATACCGTTTGGTCAAATCAACGGGACCAATGAGGGCACATTTATCTACATCGTAATCAAAAACTTC
>JANMYC010001067.1:0-4344 GCA_031381715.1 Saprospiraceae bacterium | reverse complement strand
GTTTAATTTCATACCCTGCTACGGTATTAAACTTGTAGCGGGTGTAAGCCACAGTAGTATTGGCAAATAGTTTTTTATTGACCAACCAATTCCAGCGCAATGCGCCTGTTGTATTGCCAAAATCAATACCGCCTTTAGTGCGTTCATAATCGCCCGCTTTGCGCTGGCTGGTGAGTTTGTAATCCACATTAAAAATATCCGCATTATTAAAAGCACTCAAAAAGAGGCGATGATTTTCATTAATTTTCCAATTGACCTTTGCATTGAGGTCATAGAAATAAAGGTTAAAACCATAATCACCATCGGGGTCTTCTTTTCTCAGCGCACTTTTCACGAGTGGTTTTGCCAAGATATCGTAATAAGTACGCCTCGCCGCTACCATAAATGAGGCTTTATTTTTAGCAATCGGTCCTTCGAGCATCAAACGAGAAGTCAAAATACCAATGCCCCCCTCGCCATGATACTCCTGCATATTACCATCTTTCATATCAATTTCTAAAACCGATGAAAGGCGTCCACCAAACCGCGCGGGGAATCCGCCTTTAGTGAGAGTCACGTTTTTAATGGCATCCCCGTTAAAAACGGAGAACAAGCCGCCGATGTGCGACACATTATATACGGGCACGCCATCGAGGATAATCAGGTTTTGGTCGGGACTGCCACCGCGCACGATGAGCGCATTCTGCCCTTCCCCACCCGACTGCACACCGGGAAGAAATTGCAGAGCTTTCAAAACATCCACTTCGCCCAAAAGCATGGGAATTTTTTTAATCTGAGCAATGGGAACAGTGATTTTCGACATCTGTACCTGCTCCTCAATGCGGTCTTGTCGTTTGGCACTAATTTCGACAGTTTCTAATTCGGCAATGGTTTTAAGTTGAAAATTAAGTACAGTATCCCGCTTCATATCCAGCTTCAACTCTTGGGTTTCGTACCCAACGAAGCTGATGGTCAAAGTCTTTTCACCTCGCGGCAAAGTCAAACTAAAAAAGCCATAATTATTGGTGACAACGCCCTGTTTTGAGCCCATGTCATAAATAATAGCCGAAATGAGTTTTTCTTTTGAAATGGCATCTTCAACGTAACCGTTAAGGGTAAAAGAATTTTGAGCTGTAAGCCCAGAAGCTGAGGATAATAGGAATAGGATGAAAAGCCTACTACTAAAATGAGTAATTCTGTAATACATAGATTTCGTCTTGAAAAGGTTCGTTAAAAAATTAGGTTTCGTATTTCAAACGGATAAGAACAAGTAAACGTTGTGTAAACCTTGAATATTAACTATAAATATATACGTTTTAGTAGACCTATTATTCCTCCCTATTTGCGTTTCAATCTTCCATTATAGTTTTTTTTAATTAAAACAAAAAATACCATAAAATACGCCATTTTGTAATCAAATTAATTATATTATTAAAATAATTGAAAAAAATAATCAAATATTTGACAAAACTATTTGCAATTATGTAATCATATCCATAACTTTGTTTCATAAAAATCAAATTAGTGATATTTAATTAAAACAATTTGTCATGCTCAACTGGATTCAAAACCTCATCGCCCCCAAATCATCTTCTGCTATTGTACAAGCAGCGTCTAACCTTCAAGCTATAACACAACCCAATAACACACCTACTCCGTCTATCAGCACCCCCTCAGTAGATGGCACAATCAACGACTCCGCAACCCAACAACAACTGCCTTTGCGCTCCGCAAAACTCATTATGGTATCGCCGAATAATAATAATAAGTTTTATGATATGAGTGAAAATAGCGATGGTACTTTCAATGTTATATACGGACGAGTGGGCACGAAAGGTGCCGCAGTCAGCTACCCCATGACTGAATGGGAGGCTAAAATTCGGGAAAAAGCCCGCAAAGGTTACAAAGACCAAACGCATCTATTCGCCATCGAAAGTACTCAAAAGGAGACCCAATTGGATAGTATCTCTTGCGAAGTGGTGCGCCAGTTGATGCATGATTTGATGCAATATGCGCAACAAAGTATCAGCCACAACTACGTGGTTACAGCGGATAAAGTAACGCGCCAACAAGTTGCCGAAGCCCAAATTTTATTGGATAAATTGGTCAATATGGTAAAAAAAGGCATGAATAAAGATGATTTTAACAAGGAAATCATTGAGCTTTTCACAATTATTCCGCGCCGAATGTCGAATGTAAGAGACCATTTAATTCAAGGAATTATTGAAATAAACACCATCGAAAAACAACTTGCCGAGGAACAAGCTACCCTCGATGTCATGCGCGGACAAGTAGAAATCAACGAACAGCAAAAAGAAAACACCACCAACGAACCACTCAAACCCGTGGACGTACTCGCCAATATGGGTTTAACCGTTGATTCGGTCACGGATGCCCAAACCATCAAATTGATTAAAGAAATGATGGGTGACAACAGTGGCAAGTTTCATAAAGCATTCAAAATCATCAATTTACGCACCGAAAAGCAACTCGCTCAATTTATTTCAAAGACAAAAGCGCCTCAAACGACGCTCTTCTGGCACGGCAGCCGCAACGAAAATTGGTTATCCATCTTAAAAACGGGCTTGGTATTAAGACCTGCCAATGCCGTGATAACAGGTAAAATGTTCGGTTACGGCTTATACTTCGCGGATAAATTTCAAAAATCACTCAATTATTCTTCACTTAATGGATCGTTTTGGTCAGGTGGTCGTTCCAATAAGGCTTATTTAGCACTTTATGAAGTCCATACGGGCAATCAACTGCGCATCAAAAAACATGAGCCTTGGTGCGGTCAACTCACCGAAGAACGCCTCAAAGACAAAGGCAAACACTATGACTCCGTTTTAGCCGAAGGTGGTGCCGACCTTATCAATAATGAATTTATCGTGTACAACGAAGCACAATGCACCGTGAAATATATTGTTGAAATTAAATAACTACTTAGCCAGATAGTCGCTTATGCTCCGTTTAGCCACTGATTACACTGAAATTGACTGATTTTACACTGATTTTTTTAAAAAATTACGTATAAATCAGTGTAAAATCAGTCAATTTCAGTGTAATCAGTGGCTAAACGGAGCGTAAGCGACTGCGCAGCTAAGCAATTACGAAATTAAATAACAAGCGACTAACCGCGCACTCCTATTCCATCACTTTTAAAAACTAAAAAGCCATGTTCAAGATTCTTTTCGGTAAAAAGCCACGTAAAAACACGATTAAAAATGCCGCCGAGCACCTCATCGCCATTTATGGCTGCACGTCAACACTTGAAGTTAAGAAATACCTTCGGGCGATGGGTTACATTGCTTTTCAATGGGAAATTTCAAAAAAAATGGACGCTATTTGCGATGAAAACAGGTGGGCTTTTAATTTTAATGGTCAATTTAGGGTTTATTTTATGCCTACTTCCTTAACAGTTACGCATAATGCAAGCTATTCAATTCCTGCTTTTTCAGCGAATTGAATTAGGTGTTTTTACAATTTGAACCAATTCCAATTGGCGAATTGGTTCAAATTATATTATTCTAATATCCATCATCTAATATCTATCATCCAACCTTACTGATAAATCTTCGACTCTAATAAATATTTCATCACCGGATCTGTCACCAAATATTGAATAGATTTGCCTTCTATCAGGCATTTGCGAATATAAGTTGCAGAGATTTCCATCAAAGGCGCTTCAAAAAGGCGAACGCGTGGATGTGTGGCAAATTCACCCAAATCATATTCGGGGCGTTGATACACATATATATCATACCCCCTCAGTATTTGCTCGTAATTTTTCCATTTTGTCAACGTCGCCAGATTGTCACCTCCCATGATGAGCGCAAACTCATGCTGAGGATATTTTTCATTCAAATAAGCGAGCGTATCTATCGTATAAGACGGCTTGGGTAACTTGAATTCGATATCACTGGCGCGCAGCAATTTATTATCGTCGATGGCAAGTTGCACCATATTCAATCTGTCGCGGTCACGAGCGAGGGTGTTCTTGAGCTTCAAGGGATTTTGTGGGCTGACAACAAGCCAAATTTGCTGCAAATCCGTTTGAGTAGCCATATAATTGGCTATTATCAAATGACCCACATGGATAGGGTTAAATGAGCCAAAAAACAAACCTATTTTCATACTCGATTACTGAACAGGTCTCGATGGTTTTTGATTAACGTGGTTGCCCTTTGATTCCATTTCTTCGGGAACAACATCATTAATCATCCATTGACCATTGTTACGGATGAGGTAATATTTAAATGCCACGGGGCCGTCGTCGTATTTTATGGTACAATTGCAGGTAGCTGTTTCGTTACCTTGTTCCATACATTTCAAATCCACGATTTCGGAGTGTAAAGCCTGAGTTTG
>JANMYC010001035.1:0-8729 GCA_031381715.1 Saprospiraceae bacterium | reverse complement strand
TAAATCCCGAGAAATCATACAATACTCAATTGGGGTTTAAATATAAAAATGAACGTTTACAGGGCGAAACCTATTTTTACAGAAACGAATTGCGCAATATCATTGCCAGAGTAAAAGTTGATTCGCAAAAGGTACAGGGCTACCCACTGTATAAAAAAGAAAACGTAGAAAAAGGCTATATTCAAGGCATTGAAACGGCGTGGAAATGGGAAATACTGAGGGGAGTAAATATTGAAACAGGCATCACTTACACTTACGGTCAAAACCTAACTAAAAATGAACCCATGCGGCGTATTCCACCATTAAATGGGCGTTTCGCCTTAAATTTCAATAAAGAACAATGGTTTTCAAGTTTTGAAATAATAGGTGCAACGAAACAAGACCGCCTTGCACAAGGCGACAAAGATGATAACCGTATACCCAAAGGCGGCACACCTGCTTGGACTATTTTTAATATTTATGGTGGATATTCTTTTAAAAATTTGAGTGTGAATGTCGGTTTCAATAACCTTTTGAATGCCGATTATCGCACGCACGGGTCGGGTGTGAATGGCGTGGGTAGATCAGCAAGTTTGAGTATGAATTGGCAATTTTAGAAACTGCTAATAAGAAACTGTTTCAAAACACATTAATACTATATCTCTTCTTTTCTAAATCATTAAAGCGCATTTGAGGGTGTTCTTCAAGCCATTCTGTGATACCTTCAGCGTAAAATATTGCCGTGCCGAACCATCATCAAAAGACATGACAAAGCTGGTATCATCCTTAGTCATCGCGATTGATTGGGTGAATTTAGCGCTCATTATCTCAACATTTTAATTACCGTCATTTGATGACACATTTGTTGTCCTCCCCTACCCTATTCCACCTTAAAAAAGATATAAACTGCATTTTGCTGTATGAATGCTGTAAAATTTATAGCATTTTGCTTTTTTATTAAAAATTATGATAGCTTTGCAAAAATTTTAAAAGTATGAGGATTTCAATCACAAACCTAAAAGGCGGTGTAGGGAAAACCACGATAGCCACAAACCTAGCAGCAAGTTTGATACTGAGGGGATACAATGTTTGTCTCGTGGATACCGATTTAACCCAGATGTCATCGATGGAATGGGCAGGTAATCGAAGCAGCGAACACCCGCACGTGTCGGTTTTTGGTGTAAATGAAAAACAACTCAACAAAGAAGTGGACAAACTCAATAGCGAATACGACATCGTGATTATTGACGGCGCACCACAGATATCTGAGTTGGCAGAACGCACCATTTTGGCGAGCGATATTCTTATCATTCCCATTTCACCCAGTATTTATGATTTCAGGGCTTTTGAGAATTTTTTAAAAAAGCTCAATCAAGTCAATACCATGCGCGAAACGTACGGAATGCGTTTGGTCGAAACGTATGTGGTCATGAATAGAATTAATGAAAGATCGAATCTGAGCAAAGGAATTATCGAAGCCGTACAAAACTACTCCATCCCCATTTTTAACACCCGATTGGCTAATAGAACGGCTTATGGCGAAACTGCCACGGTGGGATTAAGTGTCGTAGAGTGGCGCGACCCGAAAGCAGTCATTGAAATGACCGAAATGACGGACGAATTGGTGGCAATCATAGAAAAATTCAAGAACGGTTGAACTTAAGAATTAAAAGAAATAAGCAATGAGTCAAAAAATGAAAATGCCGAAAATAGTTCCGAAAAATCTCTCGGTTGACCCAAAGATAGAGACAAGCCAAGTAGCAGACAAAATCATCGCCGATTTGAGAAGCGATGATTCCAAAGGCGATATTCAACGCATCACCGTGGATATGCCTAAATACCTTTATGACATCATGAAAGATAAAATGTCGAAAAAGGGCTATTCGATGAAAACTTACATCGTAGGTTTAGTGCGTAAAGATGTAGGGGATGAAGATTAATACTGCGTTTTGCTGTAAAAATGCTGTATTTATGCTGTAAAAATGCTATTTAAATACCTGATTCTTTTGTTTTTGAAAGATTATAAGATTGTTATTGGGGTATGAATAAAATTTTCAAGAACGCCCTTTTTACGTGAAAGTAACTACTCGGAAGCTGAGTTTGTACCTTTTTTTCATAAATTGGTAGAATTATCTGTTGTGAAAAAATATTGATTCTCTTAAAGTTTTTTGGGATTTTAAAATGAGACACAATACAATTTTTACAGTAATTTACTTTAAATTTGCTGTATAAATGCTGTTCAAACAGCAAATTGCTGTAATTGTTCTGTAAAAATGCTGTAGATTTATAGAGCAGGGTTAATAAAAATTTCTTCTTTTTGTTTTAAATAATGGTCCTTTGACAATTTTCAAAACTGTCATGTTTGAGTTTACACAAAATTGAATAGCTTTATTTTTTTGATTTTAAGACCCATTTAAACGTTAAATCGGCACTTTATTGAAACGTGAAGAATAATTGCTTAAAACGCAATAAAAAAGGATTTTAGAGCAATTTTATCTTTCCCGAAATAACTTATTTACATTTCAGCTTAATTTTTAGCAAAAAACTATTGAAAAGTTGAATTGAAAAAAAGCTATAGTTTAAATAAAAAATCTACTTTTTACTGAGGGGGTGCTGTTTCAAGGTTTCAAAATAATAATATTCGTGAGATTGCTTCAGGCGATAACACAGATTTTAAAAAAATGCTTTCACACAATCCATTTTTTATTTGCTTTGTGTAGCTTTGATTTTTAGTTTTGAACTATTTGTTTTTGGAGGCTCGATAATTGATTGATTTTCAATATAAACCTCTTCTTAATAGTGAGAAATTTCGGAGGATTAAGGGAGAGGATTCGGAAGCAATGGTGAGAAATTTCGGAAGTAATTGGGAGAGAATTCGGAAGTAAAGGCGAGATAAATCGGAACTAATGGTGAGAAATTTCGGAGGCTTTTTAATTCTATCTTCAGCACTCTGGGAAAACCCGTGCCAAAGTAGAATTAATCAATAGTGAGATACATAGATGTAAATATGTTTTGAGTAAAGTGCGTATAGTGAGAGAATTCGGAAGTAAGTGCGAGACAAATTGGAGCTAAAGGCGAGAGAATTCGGAGGTATTTTTTAGATAAATCCAAGTTTAGTGAGAAGAAATCGGAGGTAAAGACTCAATAAAATTAAAACAAAAGGCGAGAGAATTCGGAAGTATTTTTTAGATAAATCCAAGCATAGTGAGAAGAATCTGAGGTAAGGACTCAATAAAATTAAAACAAATAGAGAGAGAATTCGGAGGTAAATAGAGGAAAAAGAATGATAGAATAGTGAGAAAATTCGGAAGCAAAACCATAGGATTATCTAAGTAAAAAGAGAGAGAATTCGGAACTAAAATTTGAAGAAATAAAGGGGTATCTTCATAATTTTAGTTAAGCTATAAAATAAGAAAAAATACGGTTAGTAATAAAAATACAGCGAATAGAATGCAATTTGCTGTAAAAATGCTTTAAATTATAGATTTGTAGTATGAGCCAACAAAAAAACATACAAATATTTGACGACCTTGATTTGGTTGTATTGCGTAACCCTGTAGCCAAGGCACGGTTTCATTTATCCGTTTATCAAACTAAATTTCTCTTGGAAGTGCTTTCTCATTTGAAGTCAAAACCCGAAGCGCGGATTTTATCTTTTAATATTAGGCAGTTCAATAAAAGCTTGAATTTGGATAATAACGACATAAAATATTATGTGAATGAGATTCGCAAAATGGTTCGTCATGTGGTGAGCATACCCATGGAGGATAGGAAAGATGGCGGTATGCGCTTTAAGGACGTCGCTTTGATTGCGGCAATTGATACTGATATTGATGGAAAAGGGGAGGGGAGCATCAAAATTGAAGTGGCGGACATGATAAAACCGTATTTTTTAGAAATAGCGAATGGGCAGTTTTTCTCTTTTAATAAGTACAATGCACGAGTTTTGAAGGGGCGATATTCCATCAGTTTGTATATGTTATTGAAATCCTACCAGAGATTTAGGACTTTGCAGATGGATTATGAAGAATTACGGGATATTTTGGAGATAAAACCCGAAGAGTACCGCCCTTTCAAAGAGTTTAAACGCTGGATTCTGGAGAAATCCCGCAAAGAAATGATGGATAAAAACGATATATATTTCGATTATGATACTATCCGAATGACCTCCAGTAAGAAAAGTGATGTGTCAAAAATTGTTTTTCACATCCGAAATAACCCCAATCACGCCGAAATATTCCGACAATTTCAGATAAAAGAGGGCAAAATTAAAGAGCCGATAGTCTTAATTTCGGATACAATAGAGAAGCAAACGGGAGAAAATTCGGAACTCCGGCAAGGTGCTCTTTTTGAAAATTTAAGTACTTCGTATGCCCTTGAAGATGCAAATTTATCGGGGCTAAATTCTGAAATGATCAATTTATTTAGAATCTTTGACACGGATAGCTCCAACGAAGCTTTGTTGAGGTTTGTGAAAAACTTAGGGAAAGCGGGTTATTCAGAGGAAAGGATGATGGATGTATTGTATTACGCCCAAGAAAGCCATGTGAAAGGTGAGAAAATTCGGAACATTATGGGGTACGTAAAACATGGTTTAGAATCGGGTACAATGGGTTTGGGATTGAGTAAGAAAAAAAATGAGCTGGGCAGGGGAGAAGCGGAGCATTTGCAATGGAGTATCTTGATAAAAGACAGCAAATTTACAGCATGGTTACAGCAATTTTACATAAAAAAAGGAATTGAAGCCCCGAATGATGTTAAAATCGACTTTTTAGAAGCGACAAAAAAAATCCGAGCTATGGCTCATCTTTTCGATGAAGAAGGCAATTTGAAAGACAGTGAAAAAGACAAACTCCGCGTATCGCTTGGCAAAAAGATGGCTATTATTGAGGGGGTAAAGGAGGAAACTTTATTTATCAATTGGGTTTCTGAAACGCAGGGCATCAAAATTAGAAAAGTAAAAAACAAGTGGCAGGCTATCTAAAATAGCATTTTTCCTGTTTCCGATTGCGCTGATACTGAGGGAGCTTTGATTTTAAAAAAGAAAACGAAAATGGCAAAAAGAACAATAGTGGTAGATAATACCGAAATAGCAATTATTGAAAACAATGAACGGGATTATATTTCGCTCACCGATATGGTTAAAGCATCCAACGGGGCGGATGAACTTATCACGAGTTGGATGCGCAATAGGAACACATTGGAATATATGCGGCTTTGGGAGGAATTGAACAATCCCAATTTTAAACCCCACGGATTCGAGGGGTTTAAAGAAGAGTTTGGGCTTAACTCTTTTTGGATGTCGCCTAAAAAGTGGATTGAAGCTACGGGCGCATTGGGCATAATTTCAAAAGCAGGGCGTTATGGGGGGACTTTTGCTCATAGAGACATTGCTTTTGAGTTTGGGACTTGGATATCCCCACGGCTCAAACTTTACCTCATAACGGAATATCAGCGGCTTAAAGAAGATGAAAGTACCCGCCTTTTGGGCGAACAGAATTGGAGTTTGCGAAGGGAATTATCAAAATTAAACTATTCCATCCACACCGAAACCGTTAAAGAGTACCTTATTCCTAAATTACTGAGGGGTAAAAAGATAGAAGGAAGTGTGTACGCCAGTGAAGCCGATTTGCTCAATATGGCAGTTTTTGGGATGACCGCGCGCGAGTGGCAACACCAAAACCCTAATTTGAAAGGCAATATGCGCGACCATGCCACATTGGAGCAGTTGCTCATTTTAAGTAATATTGAAAACCTCAACTCGGAGTTAATTAGGCAAAATATCCCTCAAGAAGAAAGGCTTTTTCAACTCAATGAAGTCGCCGTTAGGCAAATGGGTATCCTTTTAAATCAGACAGGAAGCCGATTGATTATTGATAAAATAGGTCAAAATCCTGAAATCAATAGGTTAAAATAAAGAAAAAATTATGAAGGGTTTCAAATCAAGTTTTAAACTTGAACCAAGTTAGAATTCTCTAATCTGCCTATTTTATTTAACCGACAAAACGAGTCAGAAATGAATAATCATACACCGTATTTTTTTACAAACTGATAAATCGGGTAGGGGAGAATACGGTTTTTTAGCCCATTCATCCCAGTGCTTTTAGTGCGTATCCTATATCTGTACTATTCCTCGACCCGCAATACATTTTATAAGTCACTATTTTGGAGCTTGTTTTTGGGCATCCTTATCTAAAGTGCTAAAAAATCGACCTCACTTACTTTTCAAAAGTGACTAAACTTACTGGAATTAGGGAATTCTATAAAACGACAAATTATATTTGTTTTCACCTCGTCAAACCCCCTAAATCTGGGATTTAGGGGGTTTGTTCTCGAGAAAACGTCGAAATACTGAGGGAGTGTTTACTTTAACAGACAAACTTCCTGTTTACCGAAAAATAGGGGTTGGGAGAGTGGTTATTCTTATTGTACTCAAAGGATTAGTTAATGAGGTAGGTTTTTATAAAATAATCGTTACACGTAACGTTGTTGATTGTTTTAAAACGTCACGCGTAACGATTATTTGTATCTTTTTTGAAAACCTATGTTGAGTGGCTGTTTAGTTATTGACCAACATAAAAAAGGCTTTTAAAATGAAGCGAAAATGAAATTCAAAATTGTAGAATGTATACAAGGTGGGAGTGAGTTCAAAATAACCAATCCCAAGCAAGTGTATTGTCAGCCGGCTTGTCATTCGACAGCGCATCGAGATAGGCATGGGTACGAATTGAATAACAGTAGCGGTTCGGATGAAAGCGAGGTGGTCGAAACTTCATCGAGTGAGTTAGTGAATAGTGCAATGCTCTCCAGACTCTTCAGACTCATAACTGTTATCGAGAGGATTCAAGACAAAAAATCGTTGAAAAATCCTCGAGTGAACGAGTGAATCTGTGGGTGAAAGTAGTTTTGATGATTAATCCAGAAATGCTCATTCATCGATGTTTTACGAGGGTTTTACGGATGTTTTACATAGGTTTTACAATGACAATACGGGTGTTTTACGCTAATAGCGCGTCTGTTTTATGGACGTTTTACTTGTGTAAAACGCCCTTATTCTTAATTAAATAACAGCACATATTTCAGGACGATGTATCATTTCGTTAACTGTACTTATGTTGATACTCTATGTGTCTTATCCTAGAAATAGTTGAACACAAAAAGTAGTTAGTTCCCTGAAAATTTTAGTGGAGTTCTGATACCCCCTCTCCGAAGGAGTCCTTACGGACAGTATTTTAAGTATTTTAAGTATTTTAACTGAAAATCAATACTATATGGAGTCTTAGGAAGCCTCCAAAGCTTCCTAAGACTGTTCCTCCACTAAAATTTTCAGAGAACCAAGTAGTTAAAATGAAAAACAATTCACTTAACAATTTCTTAATCATTGCTTAATCTTGAAACTCACTCTTTTTTAATGTTAGGCTCTACTTTTGCATATAAAAAGGAAAACATCAACTTTAAAATTAATTCTCTACAACACACTTATAATCACTGAATGCTCCAAAACTATTAGTCTATGAGACTTTTCTGTTTAGTTCCTATCTGTGTCTGCTTTACTTTTATAGGGCAGGCACAGTTTTGTCCAAAATGTAAGCCTGTCGGTCATTCGCACAATGATTATTTTCAAAATCAGCCGTTTCAGACTGCTTTTCAGACGGGTATGGGTTCGATAGAGGCCGACGTTTTTTTATGGAACGACAATCTATTCGTAGCGCATACTTTTTTTGAGATTGATGAAGCCTGCACTTTTGATGCTTTATACTTACAGCCCATTGTGTTTGCGGTTCGCTCAGGAAAGGCATATCCGCTGCAATTGATGCTGGATGTAAAAACTCGGGCGGTAGCGACCCTCAACAGAATTTCCCAAGAGTTAGCGCGTTATCCCGACGTTTTTAATGAAAAAAGCCCCATAAAAATTGTCATTAGCGGCAATCGTCCGACCCCCTCAGTATGGAATACATATCCAGCATTCATTCAATTTGATGGACGACCCGATGAAAACTATACCCACGAACAATGGCAACGGGTAGGCTTGGTGAGCGATAATTTTAACAATTATAAGTTATGGTGGTGGGGCAATCCAGATTTAGGCACCAATACGCGTGAAAGGCTTAAAAAAGCACTGGATATTGTGCATTCAAAAGGGAAAAAAATGCGCTTTTGGAAAACACCTGATAACAAAGCCGCTTGGGAAGTATTAACCAATCTCGGCGTTGATTTTATCAATACTGATTCGCCAAATGCTTTAAAATCTTTTTTTGAAAATAAAGCGTATGATGCAATGTTTAGTTCTAAATAAACAAGATATACGCGTTCAATCTCTTTAAAAATATATACCTATTGTGATTACATTATACTTAACATTAATTTAATTTTTACTTAATATAGCCTTCCTCTTAATATTGTATTTTTGAAAGCCATTTAAATAGTGCACTAAAAAGAACAAACGAAATCTTGTTAACCCACGTATCTTTTAAACAATTCTTTTAAAACGATTTTCAATTAAATTTCCTAAAAGTTATGGAAACCAAGACTTCTTTCATTGCCTCAGCACAAGGTGAATGGGCAATCCCTGACAATACGACCGAAGGCGTAATTGTTCCTCTACAAGTTGCAGCAAAAGTGGTTGTTGAATCACTAAAAGTACACGTTTCTATCGAACACCCATTTATTGGTGACTTAAAAGTAAACTTAATCGCGCCATCTGGTAACAGCGCAACACTACACAATCGCGTAGGACACTCAAACGACAA
>JANMYC010001030.1:0-4681 GCA_031381715.1 Saprospiraceae bacterium | reverse complement strand
AAGTCGTATCGGGCAATGGCGCACCTGGAGCAGTTATCAATGTCCGCATCAGAGGTACGGGTACACTTACTGGCAACACCGAACCTTTGTATGTGGTGGATGGTATCATCATGAACGCAACAGCCGAAGTCAGGCAAGCCTCTACCAATGGCAATTACTCGCAAGAAAGCCAAAATGGTTTAACTGCCCTTAATCCGCAGGATATTGAAACGATAGAGATTTTGAAAGATGCGTCTGCAACGGCTATTTATGGGTCGAGGGGCGCAAATGGCGTTGTATTGGTCACAACAAAGAAAGGAAAAGCGGGCAAAACAGCCGTCAATTTCAGAGCGAGTACGGACATATCTCGGGTGTCTAAAAAAATTGAGATATTGAATGGTGAAGAGTATGCCTTGATGGCTAACGAATTTTCACGTCTAAGCAATACAGCACCCAGATATTCTGAAACGCCAAGTGGTCTTGATTCTTTAAAAACGATTGATTGGTTTGATTATTCTTTTAGAGATGCGGTCAGCCAGAATTATAGATTGAGTTTTTCGGGAAAAGCGCAAAATACAAGTTTTTATTTAGCGGGTGGTTTTACAGATTTTCAAGGGGCTATTAAAAATACAGGCTTGAAAAAAGGTGATTTAAGGGTAAATTTAATACAAGACGTTAACTCACGGTTTAAAGTAACGTCAAATACAAGCATGACTTATCAAGTCAATAATTGGACACAAGGAACAGAGCGGCTTGGGACAGCCAACTCAAGTATGGTACGGTCTATTTTGCGTAAAAGCCCATTAATCGGGTTCGACACAATTTCTACGATATTAGAAGATGAGTTTCTGTTAACCGAATCGCCACAGACTTGGTTTGAGCAATTTCAAGATAAAAGTAAAGAATTCAGATTACTTTCTGCCCTCAATTTTGACTACAAATTGTCAAAAATATTGTCTTATCGCATGGTTCTTGGCGGTGATGTTAGAAACAAAACACGCACTCAATATTTCGGAAATGGCTTATTTATGGGTTTAGCAACCAATGGCAGAGCCACTTATTCGTCCCTCGATTATGTCTCGTCAGAAATACAAAATTTACTATTGATAAACCCGAAATTGGGTAAAAAACACAATCTTTCAGGTACGGTTGGTGTCACGTATGATAAAAACCTAAGCACCCAAAATTCAACAGTAGCAGAAAATTTCTTTACCCCCGCATTGGGCATAGATGGTTTTTCATTGGGACAAGGCTATTACCCTTTGACGATTGGTAAAGTAGAAACCTCTGTACTTTCTGCCTTAGCAAGAGCGGTTTATAGCTACGATAATCGCTACTTTTTGACGATGACGGGTAGGGCAGACGGTTCAAGTAAATTTGCCCAAGGCAATCAATTTGGCTTTTTCCCTTCTTTTGCCTTAGCTTGGAAAGTGACAAATGAGAAGTTTTTAAAAAATATTAAAGCTGTTTCAGACTTGAAATTGCGTTTGGGTTGGGGTCAAACGGGGGTTCAAACCATTGGGTCTTACCAAACAAAAGGCTTGTACAATGCAGCCACCTATCCTACCCCAACAGGCTCGTTAGGCACAGCGCAGACACCTGCACGTATTGCGAATAAAGAATTGACTTGGGAAACATCCGAACAATTCAACGCAGGGATTGATGCGGGTTTTCTTAAAAATAGATTAAAACTCACGTTAGATGTCTATAAAAAAACGTCAATTGATTTACTGCAAAACTTTCCCATTGCCCCTTCAAATGGTTTTTCAAACGTTGCTTTAAATTTTGGTTCAATTGAAAACAAAGGCGTGGATATTATGCTTGATGGCATTGTGATAGAGAAGCCTTTCAAATTGTCAATCGGCGGTAATATATCTTTCAATAGAAATAAATTGCTGAATTTGGGATTGACACCTGCAACGAGGGGAACACAAGTTTTAGTCTCTTACACAGGTCAAGGTATTTCATCGAGCAATCTACAAACCCCTGCAAACCTATTTGCCGAAGGAAAGCCTGTCGCCATGTTTTGGGGACTTCAAACAAATGGTATTGTCCAATCTGCCGATGTTAATTTGCCGACTTATAAAAGTTTAAAATTGGTGCCTGGTGATGTTAAATTTGTGGATCAGAACGCTGATGGTGTCATCAATGATTTTGATAAAACGTTTATTGGCAATCCAAACCCTGATTTTACCTATGGTTTTAACACCAGTATTGCTTACAAATCTTTAAGATTAGACCTGTTTTTTACAGGCGTATCGGGTCGGGACATCGTCAATGCCAATTATCTGTATGAAGGTTATGCGAGCGGTCAAGGGTCTAATGTACGCAGAGAAACGTATTTGGAAGCATGGAGACCCACCAAGGAGTCCAACACGTTTCCTCGCCTCGGTTATGCTGTGCCGACCGATTTGTCAGACCGATTTGTTGAAGATGGCAGCTATTTACGGTTAAGTAACATCAACCTTTCTTACACGGTTACGCCTAAAAACAAAAGCGTATTCAGTAGCTTCGAATTTTTTGTATCGGGTAGAAACTTAGTGCTTTTGACAAAATACAAAGGCTTTGACCCCGATGTGAATAGTTTTACAAGCAACGGGTTACTCGTTGGGGTTGATTTCAATTCTTATCCAAACACGAAAGCCGTTAACATTGGGGTTTCAGCTAATTTCTAATTTTAAAAGCAAAAAATAAATGAAAAAGATAATATACGCAATCGTTTTTTTATTAACCTGTTCTTCATGTGAAAAACTAATTGAAGAAAAGGTTTATACCTCCTTGGATTCAGAAACGCTTTATGAAAATGTGAGTGGTTGCGAAGCCGCTTTGAGTGGCGTTTACTCTCCTTTTACGGGGTTCAATTATTACGGAAATGTGTTTAGTGAATTGACACTCAATTTGAGTGGCATATACACAGCACAAACGACGCAAGTAGATAACAGATTTGCAATCAGTTCTTCTACGGCTTTTATTGGGCAACATTGGGCGGCTGTTTGGCAAGTGGTGGCAAGGGCGAATGATGTCATTTATTTTGTTGACAAAAGCTCTATCAATCAAGATGTTAAAAATCGCATTATGGGCGAAGCTTATTATATTCGGGCAAAAAATTATTTTGACCTTGTTCGGTTATGGGGTGGTGTGCCATTGCGTTTAGAGCCTTCTACCTTAGCGACTATTCACAAGAAACGCGCATCTGCTGACGAAGTGTATGAGCAAATTTTGTCGGATTTAGAAACCGCGAAAAAATTGTTGCCCGAACCGACAAAAGCACCGTTGGGAAGGCCGCATCGGTTAGCTGCCTTCGCTTTGGCTCAAAAAGTCTATTTAACACGAGCGGGCAATGACCCTGCTTCACCGTTTTGGCAAAAATCACTTGATGAAGGTTTGGCGGTTTTCAATAGCAAAGCCTATACTTTGGTGCGTCCTTTTTCTGCCCTTTGGGAAATAAAAAATAAAAACTCAAAAGAAGGCATTTTTGAAATACAGGGTTCTGTTATCAATACAGGGGATGGCGCAAGTTTAACCCGTTTTTTTCTCCCAGGAACTGGCAACCCGAGCACAAATTTAACGCCTAAAGCGGACACTTGGGGGCGGGCAAAAATCAATAAAGAAGTGTATGATGGACATAGCAAACAATATCCGAGTGACCCACGCATAGACATTACTTATCTGGACAGCACTTATAAAAACAGAGTATCAGGTGCGAATGTCAATATTTATCCAATTCAAAAGACGGGTACGAATAGCTTTACCTACATTAAAAAATATGTTGACCCAGATTATTTAGGCACTTCGTCTAATTCAAATATTATTTACATGCGCTATGCAGAAGTATTGTTGATGTTGGCGGAAGCGGAAAACGAATTGAGAGGGCCCGCAGGGGCGTATGTGTACATCAATGAATTGTTGGGTCGTGCAAGAGATGCGAATGGTAATGGCAAAGACGACCCAACCGAATTGTCCCCTGCCAACTGGACGGGTATGACCAAAGAGGTATTCAGAGACCGCATTACATCAGAATATCGCTACGAACTATTAGGGGAATTGGACGAGTATTTCCAAGTAAGAAGAAGAGGGAAAGACTATTTTAAAGCCCTTTTAATTGCCCACAATACCTATCCTGCCGTGCTTGCTAACCCCACAACCGGAACAGCAAGGCTTGATTTTATAGCTCCGACAGATGATGCCACGATGAATAGAATTATGCTATTGCCTATTCCTATTACTGAAATGAGTACCAATAATTTGATAAGGGAATCGGATCAAAACCCTGGGTATTAAAGTACCCCCTCAGTATTTTGGGAATTTTTTACTACAATTCATCTTTTTTAAATCAAACATACGGGCGACCGTAAAGGTCGCCCCTACGAATAGGCTTGTCATTCCTGCGTTTGTAGGGGGTGACTTTTACTGTCGCCCTTATATTTGCAAAGATTATTTACAGAAATTCTCCTTCTAATAATGTTGCTTCTGCAAGCATAAAAATTCAAAATATGTTTATTAAAAACCTACTTTCAATGTTTATGGCACTCAGTGCTTTCACATTGAGTCCAAGCTGTAAATCCACGACTGTTGGTTTAGACAGTACCGTTACACCCGCTGTGACTGCCCCCGATTTGACGATTCGTCAGATTATGGACAAATATTATGGCACAAAATTTTACATGGGCGCAGCCTCTAAAAAAAATTATTTCACAGCACC
>JANMYC010000996.1:0-7184 GCA_031381715.1 Saprospiraceae bacterium | reverse complement strand
CCGCTTGGAACTGAAAAAACATGAGATATGAATATGCTTAAATCTAAAAAACCGATAATACCGATAAATATATTTAAACTGAATAAAACCACTAAGCTGAGGCTAATTTTATAGTATTGTGGTAAAAGTTTTTTTATTTTTAAAAAATACATGTGAAATACAAGCCCCAATAGAGCCGGAAAGTTGGTCAAGATGCGTGCATACACATTATACTGAGGGGTATTCGGAAAAATGAATTCCTGGAATTGACCATAGTAAAATGAAATGAGGAACGTCAAACTTATCAAATACAAGCCATACCAAAAGTAGGGCGACTTTTTAAGGGCAATGTACATCACAAAACTAATCAGAATAAATGCGATGATGATACCAAAAAGTAATCCACTGATAATGCCATCGTAATGATATAGTTCACTCATTTTTGAGTGGGTGGCAATTCTTATTTTATAATTAATTGGAAATCTCGTGGTTATATATACGTAATAAACTTGATTGGTATTGCGGTTGCCTGCAAGTTTTAGGTTCTGATTGGTATTCAATATTCCCCTTTGTTGAAAGGGAAAATGTTGCCCCGTACTCAGTTTTTCTATACTTCCATCTGGTTTTGAACAATAAAGCAGGATGGAATCAGAGATTGACGGCAGGAAATCAATGATAGCATCTTGGCTACTTTGATTATTTACTACAAATTTGAGCCAAAAATTAGTTGGAAAAAAACCACCAATTGGCTTGGTTACCGCTTGGAATTGCGTAATATCGAATTGACTAACTTGTTCGTATGAGTGAAAACTGTTGTTTTCAACGTATATCAACATATCTCGCCTGATGTCAAGTTCTTTTTGTCCGTCTTTTATGTAGATAATAGGCTGTGCGTGAACATTTGAAATCACGAAAATACCCAGTAGTAGTAAAAAAAATCTCATTTAAATATCTTTATTCGTAAGCTACTCCAAAGAGCAATTATAGTCTTCATTTGATATGTTTTGTGAAAAAAATGGGACACAAACAGATATTCAGACTATTTAAAAATAGGTTTTAAATTGGTTGTAATTGAAAGATATTTTTCTGTTTTAGATGAGAGAGTCTTTTTAGAATATGCAAACAGTATTCCAAACAGGCTTTGTTGGGTACATTTAAAGCATTAAGGGCATCTTTTTGTTATAAAAATTTCAGATTAGGTGGTATAGTAACGGTATTTCTTCTTTGAATTATTGAATTAGGTTATTTTTGTGGGCTACTTAATTAGTAGGTGGTTCGATTTAAATAATGGCAATTCCCCCATACCCCCAAAGGGGGATTTTATCTCAAAAAAGGTGAGAAATTCACCTTTCTCACAATTTAATCCCCCTTTGGGGGTATGGGGGCAAACCTAAGAATTAGCCATTATTAAGTTGATCTACATATTCAGCTATTTTGATTATTTCGTTTAAAAAGTAAGATGTGTCTATTAAAATTGACTTAAATAATATTGGTAAAAGATTTCGCTACGAATGGATTTTTAAAGGCGTAAATCAATCACTTGAAAATGGATATTCATACGCCATTTTGGGCCCCAATGGGTCGGGCAAATCGACGTTGATGAAAGTATTGAGCGGGCATTTAACCCCTTCAGATGGGGCAATCGTTTTTAATTTACTCGATAAAAAGCTGGATACCGACTCTATTTATAAATACGTGGCTTATGCGGCACCGTATATTGAGTTGATAGAGGAGATGACATTGGCGGAAATTATTGATTTTCATGCGACATTCAAACCCCTCAGTAAAAACTTGAAAAATAGAGATTTAATCGCCATTTTAGGTTTTGAAAAGTCAATAGATAAGGAAATTCGCTTCTTTTCATCGGGTATGAAACAGCGTTTGAAACTGGTTTTAAGCATTTGTGCCGATACACCCATTTTACTTTTGGATGAACCTACTACCAATCTCGATGCCCAAGGCGTTGAGTGGTATCAAGATTTAATTAAAACATATTCCAATAAAAACCGCTTGACAATTGTGGCTTCTAATATCGAACACGATTATTATTTTTGTGAAAAGACGATGAATATTTTAGATTATAAGTAATTTTTATTTTGAATAATGAATTGGTTTTCAATAGTTTATCAAATAAAAAACGGCGATTACTGAGGGGTAATCGCCGTTTTCATTACGAAGTTTTTTTAAAACTACAACTCGTAATTCGGAGCTAATTTATGATTGCCTTCATTATTAGCAGCGTAGAAATCATTAATAATTTTTACAACTTCTTCAATGTCATCTGTGATAGGGATGAGATTTAAGTCATCAGGACTTATTGTATGCTCTTGCTCAAGCATAATTTTGGTAATCCATTCTTTCATGCCACTCCAAAAACTGGAGCCCACGAGCACAACGGGCACTTTCGTGATTTTTCCCGTTTGTATCAGAGTCAACACTTCAAACAATTCGTCCATCGTACCAAAGCCTCCCGGGAGTACCACAAATGCCTGCGCATATTTCACAAACATCACTTTTCTAACGAAAAAATAACGGTGTTTAAGGTTTTTATCGGGGTCGATATACGGATTAAGGTGTTGCTCAAAAGGCAGGTCAATGTTCAATCCTACTGAGGGGCCTCCGTAAAGTTTTGCTCCTTTGTTGCCTGCTTCCATGATACCGGGACCGCCGCCCGTGATGATGCCGTAACCTTCTTCCGTTAATCGGCGCGCAATATCTATCGCTTTTTTATAATAAGGGTGGTCAGGTTTAGTTCGTGCCGAGCCAAATATGGAAATACAAGGACCTATATTATTCAGGATTTCGAAGCCATCAACGAATTCAGCCATCACCTTGAACATAGTCCAGGCGTTTTCCCCTTTCATTTTAGTCCACTGTTTTATTCTTCGAGGTGCTACCGTGCCATTCATCTCTTTATCGGTATTCATAACAGTCTGATTTTATTTAGTTAAAAAAGAGTTTTAAAAATTGCTCAGGCTTAAAAAATGAGCAAAGGGCAACAAATATAACTGCTTCATACGCATAATGCAACTAAAATGTTTAATGTGAAGAAGAATTTAAGTTATTGCCCTGCTTGAAACAGTAGAATCGTATTTAAGTTCTTCAAAAACAAAAAGGCATATTGCGCTATGCACAATATGCCTTTTTGTTTTTTGAAAAAGAAGCGCTCAATTTTCAAGAAGGGTTTCTACGTAAGTGAGCATTTTAATAGCTTGCTCTTCTGTCAATTTCCCTTTAATATCATTGGATTTACAGAATTTTTCGACGGATTCAGTAGCGGGTCTTGATAATTTTAAAGCCTCAATTACATCGCTTTTTTTAAAATTTACCTTTGAGTATTCTTTATTGCCTTTTTTTACGTAAAACGTATTCTCTTCCTCAAACCAGTCATAAGCGTTGCCCGTAGTAACGAGACCTTTATCTTGTAAATTAGATTTTTTAAACACTTTTTTGAAATCTCGAACCAAAGATATGTTTTTTCCCTCGAAAAGAGAGACGGCGAAATGGTGCCTATCGGTGCTTTCAGGGAGTTTTACTTTTTTGAACTTTACACTTTTACCTATCGCGTCGTGCAATTCAAAGGACAATAACTCACGGCTATACAAAATGCGCTCGGGCCCATTTTTTAATTTCACCCATAATTCATTGTTCATCCCGTCGAATTTATAAAGCATATTGGTTTTGACTATGGCAGAATCACTCAGCGTTAAGCTACCTTCCGACCAATCGTCGTAAATAAAAGGTGTCCCTTTCACACCCTCGTAACGATTGTCGAAAGAGGTGACGTTGCGCATCATTTTACTGCTTGTAAGAGCTTTTAGTTCATCTTGTTTGCTGAAACTGCTCAAATCAACTTTGCTTACTTGCGCTTGCAAGGTCAGAATAGAACATAAAATAGCAGGGAGTAAAAATAGTTTTTTCATGTCAAAATTAGATATTGTGTAACGAAAACCACTAAAATTGCCGTTACTTGAGTGAGGTAAGTAGGCGTGTAAAAATAAACACTGCTATCGTCGGGCTGAAAAAATAGGCAAAATGCGGAGCAAAGCGGAGAATTTTGCCTATTTTTTAGCGCCGACTTAAAAGATAGCAGTGTTTATTTTAGCCTAACTACTTATTATGGATATATCACAACAAAAATAACTTTTTTTTTACACGAAAACAAGTTTGGGCTTCAGATTCCAAATTTCAGATTCCAAATTCTGTACCCCTCAGTATAAAAACGTTTTATCTATTCCAGTTTCTGGAATTTGGAATCTGAAACCTGCCTGCCAGCAGGCAGGTCTGAAATTCAGACAATCTCATATCCCCATGTGATATCAGCCGTTTTTTCGAGCATAGTGGTGACTGAGCAATATTTCTCCATTGAGAGTTTTATGGCTTGCTCCACTTTTTCTTCTTTCAAATTACCTTTGAAAATATACTTAATGTGGATTTTTACGAACGGGGCAGGGTTGGCATCGACTTCTCGCAAACCTTCAACCACTATTTTTAAATCCTCAACGATTTGTCTTCCTTTTTTTAAAATTAAAATAATGTCAATCGCCGAGCAACTGCCCAAACCCATCAAAATGAGTTCCATTGGGCGCGCGCCTTGATGTGTACCGCCGACTGCCGCCGCCGCATCAATATGGATTTCGACTTTATCGCCGCCAATGCCCGCAAAATGAAAATCACCGTCAACACGGTTGAGTTCGATTTGCATGGTTTTTAATTGTACTTCTTTTTCAACGTTCATTTTATTCAAATTAAGAATAATTAATTACTTATAATACTGATTATTAACGTTCTATATGCTCTTTTTACGCTTTTATACTGAGGGGGTGTCAACCCTTGTTCATTTTTATTTCACTTTTTCACTTATGGTATCATTTTGGATTGACTTTTTTAAAAAATACTCAATGATAGTTTTAATAAAAATTCATAGAATGAAAAAAGTGATTTTCTGTTGTATTGCTTTATTTACTAGCACGTTTTCTATTCAAGCGCAAGATGAAAAGGATAAAGACGTCATTAAAGTTGATATTGAAAACGGCATTATCAATGGTTTAAAACCCTCTGCAACTATGGCTGACGTTAAAAAAACGATGCCATTTTATACGGGTGAAACGCCTGAAAATCAAGGAATTAACTGCGATGGCGGCATTTTTTACATGAATAATGACATTTATTTTTATACCGCTCGCCATTATGTCGAAATTCGTTCTCAATTTGATGGTAAGCTTTCAAAAGATATACTGAATAAAAATATCCAAGAAGTCACCAAATTACTGGGTGAACCCGACCACCAAATCAAACCTGCGGGCGATGATGAAAGCATCATGGTGCTTTATTTCAAAACCTCTTACGGCTGCTTACGCATCAATTATACCATTGCTACGGGTAATATTTTTGAAATTGGCATTCACCCAAAGCCTATCAATGAAGCCATGTTGGATTTGTGCTTTTGAAATTAGCAGTTAGTATTTTAGTAGTCAGTGGTCAGTTTTTTAAACAGTAATTCTGACTACTGACTACTTAAATACTGACTACTAATAACCCAACGCTTGAAAAATATCGTTTTTAATATCTTCAATGTGTTCCAAACCGCATGAAATACGGATTAAACCATCGGTAATATCCACGGCTGCGCGTTCTTCGGGTTTTAGCTTGGAGTGCGTTGTGGAGGCTGGATGCGTGGCAATGGTGCGCGTATCACCCAAATTGGCGGTATGCGAAATCATTTTCAGATTATTTAAAAACTGACGACCTGCTTCAACACCGCCTTTTACTTCAAAACAGACGATGCCACCGCCCAGTCGCATTTGTTTTTTAGCCAATTCAAATTGCGGATGCGACTCCAAATGCGGATATTTTACCCACGATACTGAGGGGTGTTCCTGTAACAGCTTCGCCAAAGCCAACGCATTTTGAGAATGCTTTTCCATCCGAATCGCCAAAGTTTCAAGGCTACGGGACACAATCCAAGCGTTAAAAGGTGATAAACTGGGTCCCGAATGCCGGGCAAAAAAGCGAATTTCCTTCATCAAATCCTTTCTGCCTACAATCGCCCCTGCAATAGCACGACCTTGACCATCCAAAAATTTGGTAGCGGAATACGTCACCAAATCAGCCCCGTAAGCTATGGGCGTTTGGATATATGGCGTTGCAAAACAGTTATCCACATTCAGAATGATATTGTGTTTTTTAGCCAATTTACCCAACCACTCCAAATCAATCAAATCCAAACCGGGGTTTGAAGGCGTTTCCACGACAATCATTTTGGTATTGGGTTGGATGAGTGCTTCCCATTCCTCTGGTTTTTTAATATCGCCATAAGTATATGTGATGCCCCAACGCGGTAAAATCATCGTCAAAAGCTGATGCGTAGAGCCAAAAACCGAGCGTGAAGCTACAACATGGTCGCCCGAACGCAACAAACCCGCCATGGAAGTGAATATCGCTGACATACCTGAAGCCGTTGCAATACCATCTTCAGCGCCGTCCATTTGGCACAAACGGTCAATGAATTCCGTATTGTTCGGGTTTGAAAAGCGCGTATAAATATTTCCTGGAATCTCGTCGGCAAACAAAGCTCTTGCTTGTTCAGCATCTTCAAAAGTAAAACTTGAAGTGAAATATATCGGTGAGCCATGTTCACGGTAATCGGATTGTTCCGTTCGGGTGCGTATGGCGTTGGTTTCAAAATTATCGAAAGGCATATAGCTGTGTTTTTATATTTTTAAAAAATAATTAATTGGCAAAATCTAATGTCTAAAGTCTGACTATCTAAAGTCCTAAAAAGGTGCGCAAAGTTCGGTAAAATGCTTGAAATACTGAGGGGGTATTTTAATTTTGTTTTAAAAAGCTTAAATTTGTAGAAAATATAAATAATATGAATGTACCTGTCATTTCAGAAAAATTATTTTCTCTTCAAGAATACATTGCTTTTGAAGAGCAGAGTGATGTTCGCCATGAGTTTATCAATGGACAAATAGTGGCTATGGCAGGTGGTACTTTTAATCATAATAGGATAAAACGCCATTTGGCTCGTATTTTTGAAAATGTATTTGAGCCAAAAGGGTGCTCGGTTTTTGATGATGGCGTAAAATTAGAAATAATTGAAAATCAACGTTATACGCACCCGAACGGAACAATCCGATTACCGTGAACATGGCTCACCGATATATTTCACTTCAAGTTTTACTTTTGAAGATGCTGAACAA
>JANMYC010000981.1:0-1711 GCA_031381715.1 Saprospiraceae bacterium | reverse complement strand
TGAAAAGTGAAAAATACCGATAAGCGGACACTGAAAGTCCAATTTTAAGCGTTTTTTCACTTTTCCCCCGAGTGCTCGGGGTCACTTTTCACTTTTCACTTTTCACTTTTCACTTTTCACTTTTCACTTAATTACGGTCTTGCTTATCGTTCTTTTGTTTAGCGATTTTGCGGCTTGCGCGGTCTTGTTTTCTGTCCAATTTTGCTCTTTCAGCCGCTGTTACTTCACCATCAGATTTAGCCTTAGCTTCTGTTTTTTTGATATTGCGTTGCTGTTTTACAAGCTTCTTGGCTTCTGGTTTAGTCAATTCGCCTGATTTCACACCGTCTTTGATGCGATCCTTTTGAATGTCTTCTCTCTTATCCACCACAGGTGTATTTTGAGCATTAGAGGCGATTGTAAAACCTAAAACGAATAAAGCGGCAAACATGATTTTCTTTTTCATAATTGTTTAATTTTAAATAAGATTAAAAAACGGGTTTAAATTAATAATACGAAATAGACTTTTTGCCTTGTGCAAAGTTTAAAAAGATTTCCGCTTTTAAGCTTTCTTTAACAAATATGCATTTAAACCACCTTTAAACGCCCTTTTTTAGTACCCTTTCCTCTATTCCAATAATAGCCGATTTATTAATTGCCCCGAAGATGTGGGGAAAAATCTCACCGTTTCGAGACGGCTCAAGCACTAATTTCGAGCTCAATACTGAGGGGTCTATTTTCAAAATAAAAACCAAAGGAACATCCTGATAATAAAGCTTCAATGTTTCATCTACTTGCTCCGCATAGCTCGCATGAATAAACCCCTCAGTAAAAAGGCTTTCTGCTTCGTAAAAATCTTTCTCTGCGTACTTTTCCCACTGCTCAGGCGTGGTAATATGGTAAAATGTCATTTTAACCTTTTTTAGTTTTAAAATATAATGTAAAAATAGAGTTAAAACGCTTTATAAAAAAATCATTTTTCATGATTAAAAACTGATTTTCAATAAAAAAAGCGGCGATACCAAAGTACCGCCGCTAACCTTTAACACAAAACTATGTAAGCAAATAATTTTATATCGTATTAAAATGGGTTAATGTCCTCTATAAATCTGGATATAACCAGAGTAATAATGACCTTCACCATCGTCGATGATATAGAAGTAAGTACCGTCTGGCAATTTTTTATCCGTCCAAGTACCACCCCAATCACTCTTGTAATCTTTAGTCACCAATACAGCATTACCCCAACGGTTGTAAACTTCTAACTTGTGTTTAGGGAATTTATCCAACCCTTCGATTATCAAGAAGTCATTCACACCATCCCCGTTTGGAGAGAAACCACTGTAAACTTTGATGCCATTACAGATAACCCTGATTTTGACCACCGCTGTATCACATCCGTAAGCATTACAAATACTGTACGTCACATAATCATAACCACAGAAATCCGCTTCTGGAGTGAACACAATGGCATTCGAAGAGTCAATATCTGCCGTACCATGTCTACCTTGCGTAACGATGGTGACACCTTTTAAGCCAAAGATCGATAATGAGTCATTTTTGACTACATTACTTGTAACGGGTTGACCTTGTAATGTACCCACTTCATCATTTTTAGCTTTAACCCTCGTCACTTGGTCTCTTTTCAACACATTTGTTATCAAATATGTGGTATCACAGACACCAAATTCGTCACAAACCACCATACAAGCCTTCGCTTCTCCTTGTAAAA
>JANMYC010000944.1:0-2341 GCA_031381715.1 Saprospiraceae bacterium | reverse complement strand
CACCTGCCGACGCGCCAATGCCCACCACGGGAAAATGATTGGGCGACTTGATAAGCTCCTTATCTATTTCTGGTATTTTATTACTGGATGCCATATAAAATATCTTTACACTATTGAAAATAAAATGTGAAGTTAATTTTTTTTTAAAATTGGGTAATAATCCCTCTTGCCTTAATTTACCCCCCCCTCAGTATTTTCATTCAAAAAGTGTATCCATTGTTGAATTTTGCTGTCTTTCGTTGCGGCTACTACGCTTAGTTACCCAATTTTGAAAAATATTAAAGCTGTAAAAAGGATACAGTACCAAAGCAAACGGGTTTCTTTAAGGGGCTACACCTACCAGAATTTCCCAAACAAACGACCGGCAAAGATAACTACTTGAAAGCTATCGAGTATTATACAATTTTGGGAAAAGTTACGCAATTCATGCATTTAATTTTCGTGTTATATTGCCTGTTGTAGGAGGGATTGCCGCTAACGCATTAATATTCGAGTATTTTGGCGTTAAAAAAGGGCGAAATACTGAGGGGGTACTTTCTTGATTTTTAAAGCCGACAACCTGTGAATTTTGCAATTTTTTTCTCTAATTCTGTAATAATTTTAGACTCAAACACGCCACCTTTGCACTGTTTTTAAAACATTTTCACACGTAATTAAATTACCCGTCAATTGTAATTCTTAAACCAACATTTGTTAACTTCCTTTTACAGCCATCTGTCAAACTCATTCAAACTTATTAATGAATACCCAACGAATTAGCAAGCCATTCACTCTTGACAAAAAATATTTTAAGAAAGTTGAGCCACGTCTCGAAAAAGATGATAAGGATAAAAATGAGCCGCTTGAGTTGCCAACTCAAAAATTTACGCCATTTCCCGACAACCAAAAGGATATTGCGACGCTTTTAAAAAGGCAAGACCCGCTTGTTATTGCACAGTTGTATGATGAGTATGGCACATCATTGTACGGCTACGTCATATACATAGCACGTTGTGGTATGGTTGCTGAACAAGTGATACAAGATACTTTTTTGAAGGTATGGCAATATGGCGCGTCTTACGACCCGTCCAAGGGGCGACTCTTTACATGGCTACTGAATATTGCCCGCAACACGGCCGTAGATGCTACTCGCAACAGCCATTTTCACAACAACAAAAAAACCGACCATATTGATATATTGGTGTGTTTCTCTGGTGGACATTGTCTTAACCCAGACACTGTTGGATTGAAAGAAGTTGTAAAAAAAATGGATGACAAATACAAAGTCTTAATTGACTTAATTTATTTCAATCAATACACCCACCAAGAAGCCGCAGAAACACTTGGCCTACCACTTGGCACCGTCAAAACACGAGTGCGCACCGCTATTTTAGAACTCAAAAAGGCTTTTGACGTATAGATATGTTTGAATTTTACCCCCTCAGTATTTTTAGGTTTTAAGCCGTTTTTAATGTGTGAATAATGTAACTCCTTTCAATAATTGAGTAACGCTTTCCATAATCTAAGTAAACACTTTTGAACGCCGGTAGTATGAGGCATATCATCGAGAGCGTATGGAGGATATAAGGTGCGACTCCAGAATATTTTATGTAACTGAATCAGTTGGATATAAACCGTAATTCACCAAAATATTCTATGTAATCCCCAATAGTCGTAAGATAGATAATATAATCGTTACACGTAATGTTTTTAGTTTGAATAAAACATCACGTGTAACGATTATTGAAATACTATTTGATTACCTATATGGCCGCTTACATTGCGACGGCTTTGCGAAGTTATAAAAAGAATCGAGCTTAGCGAGCACCCCCTCAGTTTTTTAATATATCCAACAGCCATTTTCAATTTAAGCCTGTTGTCTTTATAAAAGCCTAAATTGTTATTGAGAAACTATTTTATAGTTGAATGAATATTCTGCGCCAACTGGATACAATACCGCTTTTAAATCATATGACAAATCCGTGCTAATTCCAACAAAGATGTTGTATCCTTTACGCCCAATCTATCGAGTATATTTTGACGGTGGTATACTTGTTTTTATCCGCTTATAAGCGATTAAAATCTGTTTTCAAACCCCCTAAATACGGTATTTAGGGGGTTTGTTCTCGAGAAAACGTCGAAATACTGAGGGGTTGTTGACGTTAACTGCCCAACCCCCAGTTTACCGAAAAATAGGGGGTTGGGAGGCAGATGTTTACTTTAGTTTACCAGTCTATAATTCGTCATTGGCTTTCAATCTCGTTGCGCTACAGGTAAACTTCGACTGTTATCGTTGGTATACTTATTTTATCCGCATATAAGCGCTTAAAATCTGTTTACAAACCCCCTAAATACGGTATTT
>JANMYC010000925.1:0-2045 GCA_031381715.1 Saprospiraceae bacterium | reverse complement strand
ATCATACCTTGATAGCCGCGTTCAATGCCATAAACGTGCAAATCGTTAAAAGTCGCGGTTCTTACTACTGCTCTGATGGCTGCGTTCATGCCCGGAGCATCGCCACCTGAAGTGAAAACCGCAACTCTTTTTATATTCTTAGAAGTCATTTTATCTTTTATACTGTCCGCAAGGACATCTTCTTTCGCAGGACTTTTTTCGTCCGAAAGCGAGTGTTTTATTTCTTTTTTTGCTTTACTCAAAACCTAAATAACTGTTTTATTAATCTTATTCAAATGAAAAGCCACAAGGCTATCAATTGGTTTTTGAATCACTTCCCCCAAATGAAGGTCATGTTCTTCTAAAACCACTTTCAAAATATCTTTGAAATGGTGAGCGATTGAACCCACAAAGCAAATTGGTAATGAATGGCATCCTTCATATTTCAAAATATGGCGATTCACGAGCTCCCCAAATGCCTCAGCAACCAATTTTTGAATGTAAAAATGGTTCCTATTTTTTGAGAAAAATGTAGCGAATGATGCCAAATATACATTGGGTGCTTCGCCATACATTTCATTCAAAAAATGTCTTTTATCCGTTCCGTACTCAGCTTCAAAAGCCGCTTTAATATCTTCTGGTAACTCTCTATAAAAATAGGCTTTCATGATGAGCTTGCCGAAATGAGAACCTGCTCCTTCGTCACCCAACAAATAGCCCATATTTGTTACATTGTCCACAATCTTTTCACCATCGTACAAGCACGTATTTGAGCCTGTTCCAATAATACAAGCAACGCCCGCTTTATCCCCGCAAGCGGCTCTTGCGGAGGCTAAAAGGTCGTGTTCTACGACAATCGCAGCGTTTTTAAAGATTTTTTCCAGCCCACGCTTAACAATATCGCAGCGCATGGGGTCAGAACAACCCGCCCCATAAAAATAAACTTCTCTGGCTTCATCTACGGGTACGATTTTTACAAAGTTCTTTTTTAACTCGGTTTCAATTTTATCCTCATCGTGAAAAAAAGGATTGAAACCCATGGTAGTAACCAATTCTCGGCTACCGTCTTTTCTTATGATTTCCCAATCGGCTTTTGTGGAGCCGCTATCAACAATTATTAACATAGAGAGTTAGATTTAGTTAGTAAAACAAAGGTAGTGTAATTTTTACACTAACTAAAAATTTTTTCAATAAAAAGTAAAAACCAAATTTATGGTTTTGGATTGAAGTATTGGCAGTTTGTACTGATAATTATTCTTAAAAAGGAAATCGCTTGCTGCTATCGTTAAAAATAGTTGTTTTTGTTTTAAATAAATTTATCCTGTTTGAAATATACTTAATTATAAACTAAAAAATGCAATTCGTTTTAACTATTTGATAAATAATGGATTACAAAATTATTTAAAAATTATACAAATTTCATCACTACTATATTTAGGTTATTTTTAATATTAATCATAAAAAAATGTTTAAAAATGTTTCAAAAAATTTGTTTTATAAACACAAAATGTTTTAAATTTGTCTCAAGAAATTAATCTACGATGTTTATAATATTAAAATAAGACTTACGCCATGATGAATAAAACACGCATAATGCACTCCATGCACTCAGGACAAATCGTACACATTGATTCAGGTCATTTTGATATTGACTTGATGAAATTAAAAGATTTTTTAATTCAAAACTGGTTAAATACAGCTCTTGTGCTACTGCTCATTTATGTAGCGTTCACGAAGGATATACATTTTGCGGTGCATCTGAATGATGACACCCCTCAGTTAGCGAGCAATATTTCGCAGTCGCAGAAGCCTCGAAATACCAAACAAAAAGTAGCGAATCAAGGCTTAGTAGCAGCTTCTATGATTGGCTCTATGGAAGAAAATGACCACAACGGGGATGGCATTGTTGAGCTTTTACCTGCTCGTCCACTGAAGGCAGTAAAGCCTGTGGCTCAAACTGCACAAGGCAATGAAGCCAATCTGTTTGACAATGTTTCGATTTTCGTCAATCCTCAAAAATCAGACCCCTCAGTATTGAAGAGCAAACAGGAGAAATGCTGGGATTA
>JANMYC010000921.1:0-2578 GCA_031381715.1 Saprospiraceae bacterium | reverse complement strand
GAATAGCCGCCGAAACTGTACCATTAGTCGCTAAAAAGGCTAATTCATCCTCAATAGTACCTTGTGGCAAGTTGAGTTTGATGAAATCGGGCGATAAATTATCCTTGTAATTATTGTTCAGATTGATGTAAAATTCCAAACAACTCGTGATAGCATAGCAATCAGCGGGCGATGTTATGGGCATTTTACGGGGCGGCATCATGTAGGATTTAAGGCTTTGTTCCGCCAATAATTCTTTGGACGACGAACCAACCCCTTCAATCGTTTTCAAAAATTTCTCAATGTTTTGGACATCCGAGATGCCGAATTTTCCCCTTGCACTGTAAGTGCCTGTTGGTGGAGTTGAAGTAGGTTTAGGATTTTGAGCGCTTAAAACCGAGCTAAATCCCGTAGTTAAGCTTAAAAAGATGATTAAATTCTTCATACTGAAATGTAGTTTTGAATCCTTAACGCTTTATTTAATTTTTTCTTGTTTGATGAAAGATTGTTTTTTACCCTTCAGTAAAAAAGATATTTTTTTTCAAACTCACATAATTTTCAAGCATCAATCACGTTATTGATACATCCTCCTCTAAAAATACCCGCCTTTCAAAACAACATCCAATTGTGTATTCATAACCACATTTAAAAACCGGCTCATCAAAAGCCAAAAATTAGACATAGATAAAGCATGTTTCAATCTCTACATTTTAAAGTATTAACTTCATTTAAAATAATCAGCATTTTCTGTCGGGCTTAAAAGTGTATAAAATACGCAGCGAAGCGAAGCATTTTATACACTTTTAAGAGCCGACTCAAAAAGAAAATGGTGGTTATTTTATCGTTATTAATCATCTTAAAATCAAGATTGAACTATGTCTAAAAGTCTCTTATTTATCCTTGCGTTCGCATGCGCATCCCTCACACTATCAGCACAAAATTTTGAAGCAGGGCTTACGCTCGGCTTAAGCTCCTACAATGGCGACATTGACATCAACGCCCGCAACTTCGGCTCTTCTTTAAAGCCTGGAATCGGTATTCTGGGCAAATATCGCCTTTCTAACAGCTGGTTACTGAGGGGTCAGTTTTTATCAACCCAATTATCAGCATCCGAAAAAAATCATCCCGACGCTTGGCGGCAAGAGCGTGGTTTTGCGTTTGAAAGTTCCCTCAAGGAGTTGACTGTAACCGCTGAATACGAGTTTTTACAAAAAGGAAGGTGGACGGCTTATGCTTTCGGAGGTGTAGGCGTAGCGTTTTTTAATCCAAAAACGGACTATAACACACCTAATTCGTTTATCCCGACGGATATTAACACAGATGCAAATACTAATTTTAAAAAAATAACGCCTGCTATTCCTTTGGGTTTGGGCGTAAAATACCAATTGCCTTGGTGGGATTTGAGCCTTGCCTTGGAGTCTGGTTACAGAAAAGTATTCACGGATTACTTGGATGGTGTTTCAAAATTAGCGAATCCCGATAGTAAAGACACTTATTTTTTCACTGGCTTGACGCTCACTAAAGCTTTTGGCGGTGGTAAAAATGCGGCGAATAGAAACTTTAGGAATGGTAGTAGCAGTTGCCCTAAGTTGGATTAGGAAATGTAAACTTCGAACGTCACGTTAGGGAAATTTTGAAGGTTCCCTAACGTGAAATGGAATTGTATATTTAATTCACTTATTGCATTTTTCGTTTTTCGTTTTTCGTTTTTCACTTTTCACTTTTCACTTAATTATAGCATCCGCTCTAAAGTCGTTTTATCATCTTCTAACTGAACGATTCGTTGGTCAAAATCATCATTAGAAGTATGTAAAGCCTCATTTAATTTATGAAGTAGGTGATTATCCTTGTGCAATTCAGTAAAATTATCCACATCAATCAACAATTTCATCTTTTTACCTACCAACACCGCTGAAGCGTTCATGTCCTTGAGTTGTTCATCGTCAATGGGTGCAATGGCAACCCATTCATATCGTACTGAATCTTTTCTAATAGATAAATTGTTGGCAGCCACTTGTGCGTTCAATGCCTTGATTTTAGCCTTTTCTTCACTGCTTCTGAGCCACCAAACGATTAACCAAGTCACTACTATTGCAGCTATTAAATATAATATAATTGGGAATATCATAATGAGAATTTTGATTTGTTCTTTTTAAAAATGGGAATCTGCTTTTTGTTAACTCTACAAAGTTATCACATTATTTCCATTAAAAAAGGAGCATTTGTTTTGTTTTCATTTAAAACATTACCCCATGAGTATAAATACCAAAAAAGCCCTTCAACTAAATAGCTGAAAGGCTTTTTGAAAACCCTTGCCACCGCTTGACACGGAAGCAAGATTATTTTAAAGATGTTTTAAAATTTCAGCACCCATCGCTTCGGTACCTAATATTTTATCTTTAGGCGTATTTGCATCCGCAATATCACCCGTTCTGAAACCGTCTTTTAACACAGCATCTACCGCTGCGATAATCGCATTCGACTCTTCTTTCATACCAAATGAAATATCCAATAACAATGCCGCTGATAAAACTGACGCCATTGGATTCGCCACGCCTTTGCCCGTGATGTCATGCGCCGAACCATGAATCGGCTCATA
>JANMYC010000897.1:0-4276 GCA_031381715.1 Saprospiraceae bacterium | reverse complement strand
ACCGCTATTTATGGCTCACGTGGTGCCAATGGTGTCGTTTTAATTACCACAAAAAGCGGTCAGAAAGGCAAGCCAAAAATTGGCTTCAACTACTCATTAAGTATGGCGCAACCCCTAAAACAGGTAGATGTACTGAGGGGTCAAGATTATGCTCGTTTAGCGAACGAAATTCGCAAAGTCCGTAACCCAACAGATACATTTGTACCTTATCTGGAATCAGATTTCCCAAAATTGGTAGAATTTGACCCTCAAAAAGCAGCAACCATCTCTGCCCTAACCAGCGATGCCAACCTTACAATCTCAGGTGGCGATAATCGTTCAAAATACTACTTATCTGGACAATATTATTATCAACAAGGACTTGTAAAATCTACTGATTTTAAGCGTTATAATTTCAAAGGTACTTATGAAATTGATTTAAGCGCACGACTGAAATTCAATACCAGTTTAACATATACAAACAGCCAAGCCAATGGCAATTTATCAACAAGTATTCTTCAAGCCACGCAGCGTTGGGCACCCGTCAACCCTTTTTACAATCCTGATGGTAGTTTAAATGTTCTTACCCGAGCCTTCCATTATGGGTCAGAAATATATGACGACCCCACTTTTGGCCGAATATACTACAACCCTCGGTTTCCAATTACAGAAGTGATTAACGGCATCGTTGAAAACCCCACGACATTTGGTGTCAATCCTGCCTCACTTATCGACGGTAAAGTAAAAGGTGGCGGCATTGTCAACATCAACAACAACAATCAACTTCTTGGCAACACTACTTTATCCTATAAACTGACAGATGACTTGAAGCTTTCGGGTGTTTTTGGAGTCACCAGCTACAATGCTTTGCTTGAAAACTACTTGCCTTCCACCTTAACACCTTCCGCTGGTGGTACTACCATAACGCAGCGCGGTGTGGCATCAATTGGCAATTTGCAGAGTTTAAAACTATTGTATCAAACAACATTAAGTTATGATAAAAAAATTAAAAAACACAATATCAGCGCAGTAATAGGAGCAACTGCTGAAAAGTTTACGGAAAAGCGCCAAACCATATCCTCACAAGGTTTTGTCAACGACTTTACAGGCGTGAACAATATTCAAGCGGGCCAAACGCCACAAGCACCCATCAGTAATTATAATGGCTATCAATTGTTGTCTTCTATTTTGAGAACAAGTTATAATTATGCGGGTCGCTATTATTTGACTTTTTCCGCGCGCTATGATGGCTCATCTAAATTTACGGACGATAACCGCTTTGGCTTTTTTCCCTCTATCGGTGGCTCTTGGCGGGTAGCAAATGAAAAGATGTTCAGAAAAATAAAAGCTATTAGCGAGTTTAAATTGCGAGCAAGCTACGGTATCATTGGTAATCAAGCATTGGGGGCGTATAACACATTGGCTACACTTTCCAATAATTCCGTGATTTTTGGCAACAACCAAGTCAATGCTGCATATTTTCCAAGCCGGTTACCCAACACCGCTCTGACTTGGGAGAGTACCAAACAAGCCAATGTTGGTCTCGATTTGGGTCTATTTAAAAATAGAATTGATTTACAAGTGGATATTTACCGCAAAACAACCGATGATTTGCTGTACAATGTTGAGCTTCCAGGCACAACGGGTTTCTCGACGCAAACAAAAAATGTTGCGAGTATTACAAATGAGGGCTTAGAAATAGCCTTATCAACGGTAAATGTTAAAACTAAGGATTTGACTTGGTCAACCAGTTTCAACATAGCTTTTAATAAAGGTGTAGTCAATAGGTTGGCGGGTAATCAAGGCGAATTCTTAGCTATCAATCAATTGGTGGGCAATACCTTCCTTTTCACTTTAAGACCCGGAGAGCCAATCGGTCAGTTTGTCGGCTTAAAATCTTTGCCCGTTTGGAATGAAGAAACGATAAAAACCAAACCCGCCACGTTCCAATCAACGGCAAAGGAAGGCGATATGCGCTTTGCCGATTTAAATAATGATGGCTTATTGACCAATGATGATAGAGTAGTTATTGGCTCGGCATTGCCTGATTTTACGGGCGGTGCGCGGACAGAATTGACATATAAAAATTTCAGTTTAAACGTATTTTTTAATTATTCTTACGGCAACCAAATTTTTAATCAAAATGCTTGGACAATGACGGATATGAGTGGCACCAATGCCAATAATGTCTATCAAAGAGCTTACGATAGTCGCTACATTATTTTATCCAACGTGAGCGATGCGTCAAAATTGGATGCCATAAAAGCCAATAATTTGGTAACAAAAACGGCGGGTGCAGGTGCGCTGCTCGACCGTCGTGAAGTATCGGATTATTATGTCGAGGATGGTTCTTTCATTCGTTTAAAAGACATCAATATCGGTTACACTGTCCCAAATGCATTGCTTAAAAAACTGAAAGTAGGCAGCTTAAAAGTGTATGTAAATCTTCAAAACATGGCTACTTGGACAAAATATACGGGCTTAAATCCAGAAGCAAATACAGGTAGCTTATCAACAAGGGGTTTGGACAATGGATCATATCCACTTTTTAAAAATTACCGTTTTGGGGTAAACGCCACGTTTTAAGTGAAAAACTAAAAGTGAAAAGTGAAAAGTGCAACTAAACACTCATCACTTTTCACTTTTAGTTTTTCACTTTTCACTTACGCCCCCCTCAGTATTTTGATACTTTTTTACTTTAAAAATGATTAAAAATGAAAAATATAAAATTCCTAATTGGCATTTTCTGCATAATCCTTGCGCTCTCATCATGCAAGGGCTTTTTGGCAGAAGACCCTAAAAGTTTGATTTCAGCGGATAAGTTTTATAAAACAAACGCCGATGTGATAAGCGCAACCAACGCTATCTACTTTGCCTTGCGTGACGATGTGACGGGCAGTATTTCGCCCATTTGGATGGCAGAAATGACCACCGATGACAGCAGAACAAACCCCGGAGCGGCACAAGTACAAGAACGTTTGGAAGTAGAGAATTTAATTTATGCCTCTCGTCACATTTTTATTCGTAACATCTGGAACTCTGGCTATAAAGCGATTGGCTATGCCAATTCCGTTTTAGCGAACGTAGATACTAATGCAACACCTGAACTTAATAAAGCTACCGTCAGAAGGTCATTTGGGGAAGCCCGTTTTTTACGCGCTTTCGTTTATACCCGCTTGGTTCAACTTTATGGCGATGTGCCTTTGGTTGTAAAACCCATAGATGACAACAGCCTTTTCCCAAACCGAGCGCCAAAAGCCGACGTTTACAAACAGATTATTGAGGATTTGCAATATGCAGAAGAAAATTTAGCCAATAATTATACCTACAATGACGCAAATGGCGGGCGTGCAACCAAAGTGGCAGCCAAAGCACTTTTGGGCTACGTCTATTTGGTCATGGCGGGCTATCCAATGAACGACAACACGAAATGGCAAGCTGCAGCCGATAAATTGAAAGAAATAATAGACAAAAAAGCCGTTTTTAACGTGGACATAGTGCCTGTTTATAAAGATATTTTTGATGTGACTAAAAAAGCAACGAATAAGGAAAATATTTTTTATTACAAAGGTACATCGGGTCAAACAGCCACTTTTTTGACTTATACCCGGATGCAATACTGGTATTATCAATTCGCCTCTATCATCCCGACTAAAGACGCGGTGGATACGCTCTATAATTTTAATGATGCGCGAAAAACAATCAGCATGGCCCGCAAATCAGGCTCAGCTATCGTTCCTATCACAACTGGTACAACAACGCCAATTGTCAATAAATTTATTGATAATTTAGCAAATAGCAATGATAATCAAAACGATTTTCACGCCTTGCGCTATTCCGATGTCGTGTTGATGTACGCCGAAGCTTTGATAGAAGTAGGCGGAACAGCTAATTTAGACCTTGCTTTAATCGCGATCAATTCCGTCCGCAAGCCGCATTCGGGTTTGCCCGATTTGACCTATACCACACAAGATGATTTGCGCCAAAAACTCCGCACCGAACGCCGCCGAGAATTGGCTTTTGAAGGCAAACGCTATTATGATTTAATCCGCTGGAATACTTTTATTCCAACCATGAAAGCGCACATGGCGAAAGAATACGCTAAACCCGTTTCGGATTATGACTATATCAATGAAAATAGATTGCTTCTGCCGTTGCCTTATATTGATTTGGTGGCTAATCCAAACCTTAAACAAAATCCTGGATATTAAACCGTGCAAGGTATTGAACACTTTAAAGGTGTTCGATACCTAATTCTACTTTGGCACTTAAAAACCCGTGTCACCGCTTAAAGCGG
>JANMYC010000876.1:0-1896 GCA_031381715.1 Saprospiraceae bacterium | reverse complement strand
AAGAGTCAATTTAGATTTTTTAAAATAAAAAGAATGGAAAAACATATTGATATTGACGCATACATAGCCACTTTCCCAGAATCTACGCAAAGAATTTTGGAAAAAGTGCGGGCTACAATTAAAAAAGCGGCACCGGATGCAGAAGAAGCTATCCGATATGCCATGCCGACTTTTAGACTGAATGATACCAATTTGGTTTTCTTCGCGGGCTACAAAAATCATATTGGTTTTTATGCGACACCCACTGGGCATGAGGCTTTTAAGGAAGCACTTTCTATCTATAAACAAGGGAAAGGCTCGGTTCAATTTCCATTGGATAAACCCATGCCGTATGATTTGATTACGCAAATAGTGCAATTCAGAGTGCAAGAGAATGTAGAAAAAATCAATTTGAAAACCCGAAAAATATGAAAACGAATAAATTAACTGACGAAGAACAAGTTACCGAACATATCCAAAAAATAGAACCCGCATTGGCTGAAATCATTGAAACAATTCGGCAAATTATTTTAAAAACAGATAAAGAAATCGGTGAGCGCATCAAATGGAATAATCCCAGTTTTTATTACACGGGCGAGATGAAACCCTTTGACCCCAAGGAGTATAAGCGTGAAATTATTGTGATGAACCTGCATAAAGGACGAATAATGCTTGTTTTTCCGAGCGGCGCAAAGGTGAATGATTCTTCGGGCTTACTTGAAGGTGATTATAAAGATGGGCGAAGGCTGGTGAATTTTAAAGATATTAACGATGTAAAAGTCAAAGAAAATGCTTTGCAAAACGTCATCAGAACTTGGTTGACGTTGATAGAGAAATAAATGTATATTTTGTAACAAATTAAAATGTCTAATCATGGCTTCAGTAAGTACTTACCTCAATTTCCCTCGCAACACCGAGGAGGCTTTTTTATTTTACAAATCTGTATTCGGCGGTGAGTTTTCGGGCGAAGGCATCATGCGCATGGGTAGTTTTCCGCCACCGGAAGGTATGCCACCTATGGCGGAAGAAGATAAAAGCTTGGTGATGCACGTCGCACTGCCTATTTTGGGCGGCCATGAACTGATGGGAACAGATGCACCCGAATCGATGGGCTTCACAGTCACCAAAGGTAATAACATCTATATTTCATTATCTCCTGACACAAGAGCTGAAACCAAACAATTATTTGACGCTTTATCAGCAAACGGAGAGGTAACTTCAGAGTTACAAGATATGTTTTGGGGTAGTTATTTTGGTAGTTGCACTGATAAATTTGGTGTGCAATGGATGTTTGACTGTGCTGAAAAAGTATAATATTTGCCTCTTCAATTTCTCAATACACCCCCTCAGTATTTTATATAAATCAAATTAAAAATCATGAAAAAACTTAATTTTTCTATCCACATCAATGCTCCTGCAGCGCAAGTCTGGCAGGTTTTATGGGATAATGATACCTATCCGCAATGGACAGCCGTCTTTCATGAAGGTTCTTGTGCTGAATCCGATTGGCAAGAAGGCGGCAAAATCTTGTTTGTCGACGGCGAAGGGTCAGGTATGGTCAGCCGTATTGAGCGTAAAATCCCGAACCAATTTATGTCCTTTATGCATTTGGGAATGGTTAAAGACGGGGTTGAAGATTTTAAATCTGCCGAGGTGCAAGCCTGGGCAGGGAGTTTGGAAAATTATACGCTAACGGAAAAAGACAACGGCACTTTTCTGGAAGTATCAACGGATACAGACGACAGCTTTGAAGCATATATGACTGAAAAATTTCCATTGGCACTCAACCAAGTTAAAATTTTAGCCGAGGCAACTAAAAAATCGACCATTACAGTTGAGGCAACTGTCCATGCACCTGTCAAAAAAGTATGGGAAAAATGGACAAACCCTGAAGACATTAAAGCATGGAACAATGCT
>JANMYC010000856.1:0-5776 GCA_031381715.1 Saprospiraceae bacterium | reverse complement strand
TTCTGCCGCCAAAGTTGGGACGAATACCATTTTTCATTTGGGCAAAAATAAGATTTTTAGAAAGGGTTTTAAAGAGGCGGGCATACCTTTTATTGTCTCGCCTGGCAAGCGGTTGATTTCGGCGGCTTCGCCCGATTGGGGGACGGCAATTGTGCAATTGCCATAATACGTGTATAAAAACCACGGCAATTGCACAATTGCCGTACCCCAATCGGGTGAAGCCGCCGAAATCAACCGCTTGCCAGGCGAGACAATAAAAGGTATGCCCGCCTCTTTAAAACCCTTTCTAAAAATCTTATTTTTACCCAAATGAAAAATGGTATTCGTCCCAACTTTAGCGGCAGAATGAATGTCGTCCATGAATTTCAACCAAAAATTCTGCATATCCAAATTGTAAATCGTGCTTTGTGCCATCGCATGAGCATCGCCCAACCAACCACATTTTTCACGGTGCGGACAGTCGGTCGGAATACTGTGCAAATTGCCAATCAATGTCCAATAATTGAGCGTGTGCAACTTGTTGATTTGCGGATTGGAACAACTAAAATTACCCGCCGTAGGCATTGAAGAATAGACAACGATACCCCTCAGTAAATCAGCCGTTGGCGGCTCTTTTAAGCCCAAAACTTCAACATAGCGAAAGCCGTGATACGTAAAACGAGGCTCCCAAATCTCAATGCCCGTTCCTTTGCAAGTGTATTTTTCCATTTGCTCGACTTTTGTCGCCAAAATGCCCGCCGTCAAATGGTTAAGTGTGCCGTCAGGATTGACTTCTTCCGCCATTTTTAGGGTGATTTCAGTCCCTTTTGGCGCACTGATTTTCAGCCTATTCCAACCCGAAAAATTTTGACCCATATCAAAAATGTATGACCCATTTATGCTTTTGTAAAAGCGTTTTACAGGCAACTCTGCCATTTTTTTAATCGGTTGAATGTCTTGTGGTTTGAGTTGTGGTGGGTATTTTTTAGCTAAAAAAACGGTATTCCAAGTGTCTTTCAACACCCCCTTGATGCCTTTGGCTTCATCACGACTGGGCGTGACAGTATGCCAACCGTTTACCTCTTTTTGGGCATCGTAGACCTCTCCTGCATAGACATTATTGCTTAAAACAGGTCCATTTATCCATTTCCACGTCGTATCTGAAACGATTTGGGCTTTTTCGCCTTTGTGTTCTGTATCCAATTGACACCACAATAAAGGTTTGCCGTAGGACATTCCACCCCAAACCACATCTTGATTGTACCAACCATCGCCCAACATGACGCCAATGACATTTTCGCCTTTTTTCAGTAAAGTATCAATGTTGTAAGTAACATAAAAACCATATTCGTCATAGTTCGTTTGCCCAGGGTCAAGCACGTGGTCACCCACTTTTTTACCATTCACGTACAGTTCATAATAACCCAAACCCGCTATGTGAATAATGGCATTTTGTGGCTTATTTTTCAGTGAAAACGACTTTCTGAATAGCGGGGCGGCTTGTCCTTTTTCTTTATTGCTCGTAATCCACTGCGCTTTTATGTCGTTTTCAGACACCAAACCCGTTATAAAATGGGCGTTTTTGCTCCAAGCCGATACCTTATTATTTTTGTCCCAAACCTTTATTTTCCAATAATAAATGGTTGACGATTTTAAAGTTTGCCCCTTAAATTCGGTGTGCGTTTGCTTGTCGGAAACCACTTTTTGACTGTCCCAAATATCGCCTTTGTCCTTTGCCAAATTTTTTTCAGAAGAAGCCACAATGATTTGATACGCCGTTTGCATCTGCCCATTTTCATCGGTCATTGATTGCCAACTGAATACGGGTTGTGCCAATACACCTGCGGGGTTGGTGAAGTGATTGCAGGTCAAATGGGTGACTTGTACGTCTTTTTGAGCTATTGCTGAATGGCTTATGAAAAAGCTTATCAGCCATAAAATAGGTGTATAAAAGGTGTTTTTCATTGTGTATTTTAATGATTAGGGAATTTATAAAAAATAATTTACCCGTTTTGATAGGGTTTTACCCTATTCTAAATGATGACGCCCTGTCAGGGCTGTGGTTGTGAAACAAGTTGAAAAATTGCTTTTCCCTGCCAAGTAATATCTAAAAACCCTGAAAGGGTTATAGCATTTAGGATAGGGCAACGCCCTATTGAAATGGGTAAATTATTTTTTACAAATTCCCTTAATTGAATTTTGTGCAGAACTTTCCAAAAGTTGTAAACTCTGTCCATCACCCATATTTTTAAAATGGGCTTCAAAACACATCTATCATCTTGAAACCACCGATTTTCAATCGGTGGGCAAGAATAACCAACGACTCACATCTATCATCTATTCGAAACATCGCATCAGATGTGATATTTTGAATAAATGATAGATGTGAGAGAAGCACTTTCCATTTTCCCCTCGTTGAAACGAGGGGTTTCAAGATGATAGATGCCGTTTAAACGTCCACTAAAAGATGTGGGTAATGGACAGAGTTTTACCCCCCCTCAGTATTTTAGGAATTTTCATTAAAAAAAATGGTTTAATGCGCCAATTGCACCACGTCTTTACCCTCTTTAAAACCCTTGTACAAATTCACAAAAGGCACTTTTCGAGCTTCTTTTTCGGGTTTATAATTCGGATTTTCAGTGGGAAAATATTTCATTTCAACATTCATTTCCAACCAATTTATCAAGTCCGCAAACAGGGCTTTTGTCAATTCAGGTTTTGAAAAAGCGAGGTTGTTTTTTTCAGAAATATCTTCTTTGATATTGTACAATTTCAAACGCCCGTACCAATCAAAAATGAGCTTAAAATCACCTTGTCGAATGGCAGAATGAGGCGTTAAATCCAAGCCATCTTCCACGCTGTTGACCTTTACATTTAAGGGATAATGCCAATAAAACGTGTTTCTATTGTAGCCTTTTTTACCATTCAAAGGGTCATTGAATAAAGGTTTTAAACTCCGTCCATCAATGCTCAATTTATCCGTTTTTTGACCCGCCATTTGTAATAAAGTCGGAAAAATATCATTACAATCCACGGGGATATTGCACCATTGATTGGGCTTAATTTTGCCTTTTTGCCAAAAAATTAATGGTACACGAATACCGCCTTCATAGACCATTGCTTTGCCCCCTTTCAAGGGTGCATTGTTCGTTGTGCGCCCATGCGCCGATTTTTCATCCCACGAAATGCCGCCATTATCCGCCATAAAAACGAGAATTGTATTGTCATCCAAACCCGTTTCTTTTAATTTTTGCATAATTCGCCCAACGGAATTATCCAATTTTTTAATCATGGCGGCATAAATTGCATTGTCGTGTCCATTCCAACCTTTGGTGGTTTTATTTGCAAAATAGGTTGAGTCTTCTTTGGGTGCTTGCAAAGGCGTATGCACCGCAAATTCACAGAAATACAAGAGAAACGGCTTATTTTCTTTACTTTTAACTTGTTCATCAATAAAATCAACGGCTTGTTCTGTCAAGTCATCGGTCAAATAATCTTTGCCCGTTGGTTTGCCCGATTTGCCTTGTGTCAATTCGGTTTGGCGCATTTTGGGAAACCACTTCTCTTTTCTATCCCACAATTGTCGCCAATTAAAAAAAGGCGAGCCGCCCGAATCGTAATATGCCAATTCTTTAAAACCTTGGTCGTGCGGTTGGTACCCCTCAGTACCGTGACCACCTAAATGCCATTTGCCAATAAAAGCGGATGTGTAATTGGTTAAAGCTTCGGCAATTGTGGTTTCATTTACGCCCTTGTCTTGTGGTTGACCCGAAGGCAAAGCGATGTTCGTATAACCATTTATCAAGGCTTGTTCTATCTCAATTTTATCGCCCCAAAGTGCGTTTTGCTCCGTAAATCCTGCGGGTGGCTTCTCTCCTCTTGTGTAAAAAGTATTGGCACTGCCCGCCGTTGCGGTCATAAAACCCAAACGAGCGGCGTATTTCCCCGTCATCAAACTTGCCCGAGTTGGTGAACACAAGGGGCAGGCGTAGGCTTGCGAAAACGCCATGCCTTCGTCCGCCATTTTATCAATATTGGGCGTTTCATAAAATAGGTTTTGCCTATTTTCACCCGATACTTTTGACGCGTAAACGGCTAAATCCATGTAGCCCAAGTCGTCGGCTAATATGAAAATGATATTGGGTCGTTTTTTCTTGTTTTCCGTCGTTTTTGAATACGAAAAGAGGAAAATTGAGCTTAGACACAATAGGATTTTAAGGGCTTTTTTTATCATAAAATAGATTAAAAAGGGTGAAATACTGAGGGGGTCTATTTTCCAATCAAATCTTAATTCCCCACTCATTGAGCATCGGACGACCCAATAAAGCGTTGGCTTCATCGTCATTTTTGAAGGTCTCTTTCTTAGGATTCCAACGCAACGGACGCTTTAATTGATAGGCAATGTTGCCAATGTTACACACCGTTGCGGTGCGGTGTCCAATCTCCACATCACAAATCGGTTTGCTGCGTTTACGCATAGCATTTAAGAAATCTTTGTAGTGATTTTCGCTTTTATAGACGTGTTTCTCCGTTTCGCCAATAATTTTAGTTTGTAGTGAAACGGGCGTTGTTTCCAATTTTTTACGCGCCACTTTAATTTCACCTTGCGTTCCAATAAAGTGAATGGCGTTGTTCCAATCCCATTTTTCATGGGTCATGGTGATGCCATTTTTATACCGATAAGTCAAAAACTGGTGTTCTTTTCCGTCGGGAGGAATGACTTCGACGGGTCCACTGTTGTCCATATCCAAAGCCCATTGCACAATATCGAACATGTGTGCGCCCCAATCCGTCACTTGACCACCGCCAAATTCCGAGTAATTGCGCCAATTAGGAAAGACATCTTTTGAGGTAGGCGGGGCTAATTCCGAATTGAAAGGCACGGCGGCATTTGGACCCAACCACGCTGCCCAATCCAAGCCTTCGGGAATCGGTTCAGCCGCCAAATTATAGGCAATAGACGGCGCACCAACGTTCACCTTTATGGTTTTAATCGCCCCAATATAGCCATTTCTAATCAGTTCAACGGCTTGGCGGAACTCGGGCCACGAGCGTTGCATACTGCCCGTTTGAAACACACGGTCGTATTTTCGCACCGCATTGACCATCGCGCGCCCTTCTTTCACCGTGAGTGATAAAGGTTTTTCGCAATAAATATCTTTGCCCGCTTCGGCAGCCCGCACCGCCATTGCCGCGTGCCAATGGTCGGGCGTTGAAATAACAACGGCATCCACGTCTTTTCGCGCTAATATTTCTCTAAAATCAGCGTAAATGGCAATATCAGACAATGCGCCCAAGCTTTTATCCTTTTCATATTGTTCTTTTATCTTATTTATTGTCACGTCTATTTTTGCTTTATACACCTCACTCAAAGCGGCAATTCTGATTTCTTTAGTTTCTATAAAACGTGCCGTCAAACCTTTGGCTTGTTTTCCTGCGCCGATAAAACCCAACGAAATAATATCACTTGGCGGAATATACCGCGAGCCATCGGGTTTATTGCCGCCCAATACAAAGCGGGGAACAATCATAAAACCTGCCATTGCTTTGGCGGTTGTGCCAATAAAATCGCGGCGATTAATGGGTGTTTTATTTTCTTTTTCCATTATAAAACAGTTTTTTTTAAACCACTTATTTAATCAAATGCTTCGGCAAATCACTCACTTTTGCGGCGCATACTTGCTCCATCACTTGTTTCAGTTGAATTTTTAGAATATTGATAATGTGGTCGCCCCCCTCAGTACCCAATGCGGCAACGGCATACATAAAGGTTCTACCTAAAAACGCAAAATCTGCC
>JANMYC010000810.1:0-2868 GCA_031381715.1 Saprospiraceae bacterium | reverse complement strand
GTAGATTATTCTTATGTTTATTTAGACAGAAAATCAAATTCTTTAATAAAATATCGCCACATCCTCCAATCCTTTCCGCTGAATATCTGGCACATACACCTCATCCGCGGCATATCCGACAGGCAAAAGCAAAAACGGTCGCTCATTATTAGGGCGTTTTAAGATGGATTTTAAGAAGTTCATCGGGCTTGGGGTGTGCGTTAATGTCACTAAACCCGCTTCGTGGATGGCTGCTATTAAAAAACCACAAGCGATACCGACCGACTCTTGGACGTAATAATGTTTTTCTTTATTCACTCCCGTTGATTGAGCAAAAACGATAATGAGCCACGGAGCGGTTTCAAGAAAAGGCTTTTCCCAATCCGTACCAAGGGGAGCGAGGTCTTTGAGCCACTGCTCGGTCATTCTACCTTTATAACTATCGTATTCCTCTTTTTCAGCAGCCTCACGAATAGCCTTTTTTACTGAGGGGTCTTGCACTGCGCAGAAAGTCCAAGGCTGTTTGTGCGCACCTGATGGCGCGGTGGATGCCGTGAGAATGAGTTTTTCAACCACTTCTTTAGGGATGGGTTTATCTGAGAAATCTCTGATAGATCTACGATTATCCATTTTTTCATAGAAATTCAGAGCATTTTCACTGATTTTTTCTATAGATAATGAAGGTGTTTTATGTTGAATATGTGGATATGTTTTAACTAACTTTTTCATATAATTCAGTATTAAAACCCAAATTAATCACTTTTTTAGAACTCATAAGTAGTTGGGCTAAAATAATCGCCTATTTGTTCTAAATTTGTTTTTTAAAAATCTAAAAGCCGCAATTATGTTTACTCACGAGACTCAAATACGCGTCCGATATGGTGAAACCGACCAAATGGGTTATCTGTATTACGGCAATTATGCGCAATATTATGAAGTGGGAAGGGCGGAAGCTATACGCTCGTTGGGTTTATCGTATCGAGAAATGGAAACAAAATATGGGGTTATGATGCCCGTTATGTCGCTGCAAATGCGGTATGTTCGCCCTGCCTTGTATGATGAATTAGTGACCGTTCGGACAACTCTTAGGCATTTACCCACGGATACCATTACATTTTATATGGAAATTTTTAATGAAAAAAAGAAGCTGGTCAATGGGGGAAGTGTGAAACTCTGCTTCGTAGAAATGACTACCAATAAATCAGTACCCACCCCTCAGTATTTGGTAGATGCGTTGAGTGTCTATTTTCAAGAAAAGTGATTTTGAAAATGGGACTGAATTTTGAGGTATGAAATTGTATTATTTTTATGAAAACTATTATTCCATTATTTTTAATTTTTAAAACTTATTCGATGTTTAAAAAATTAGTTTTTGTGCTCACCATTCTCTCTGTCAATATGCTTAATGCACAGACAGAAGAGCAACTGGATAAAATGACAGTAGCAACGTGCAATTGCGCTGAAAAAAAGGATTTCAGTAAAGTCACTTCGGATGCGTATCAAATGGAGTTGGGCTTGTGCATCATTTCGGCTTTAGAGGTGCTGCCCGAAAAAGAACGGAAGAAAATAAACCTAACGGATGGTGAAAGTATGAGTAGTCTGGGCGAAAAAATAGGATTGCGCATGGCTTCAAAATGTCCAAAGATTCTCATGGTGATTTCAAAGCTTGAAATGGAAAGACAGAAAGAGGAGGCTGCAATTATACCCCCACAAATTCCTGCGGATATAGATGTTCTTACTCCTTCTAAAAAAATTAAAGGCTCTATTAGTGGTACAATCAAAGAAGTGAAAGAATCAGACTTCTTGACAATTGTTTTGATTGACAATTCTCAAAAGGAATACAGATTCATTTGGTTGGGTCACTTTGAAGGAGAATCTGATTTTATGGGCAATCCACAAAGCTTAAAAGGTAAAAAAGTGGATATTGGCTATTATGAAGATGAAAGATACGTACCTCAGCTGAAGGAGTATGTTTCATTCAAACACTTAGCAGAATTAAAAGTGAAATAAGCAAATAATTAAATGAAAAAAGGCTTAACAAGCAATAAGATGCTCGATAAGCCTTTTTTAATGGATAAAAATACCCTATTTCTCCTTCAAAAGTATTTCAATATCTTTCATAAATCTATCAACTGCCTCGGCATTGGTGCCATCGCAAAAGGAGCGAACCCGCTTCTTTTTATCCACTAAAACAAGTCTGCCATCATGGTTAAAACCGCCTTCAATTGTGTTATCTACTGAGGGGATGACCAAATAATATTTATCAGCAATGCCGTAGATTGAATCTTGATTGCCCGTGATAAAATGCCATTTTGGTGCTTTTACCCCCAGTTTTTCAGCGTATTCATGCAATCTGCCGACCGTATCGTGCTTAGTATCAATGGAGTGGGAGAGCAGCGAAACCTCCGAGGAATCCTTAAAACGCTCATAAATACGGAGCATATTGGCTGTTACTTTCGGGCAAATGGTTGGGCAATGCGTAAAAAAAAAGTCCACCACGTATATTTTACCATCAAAATCTTTATTGGTAACAGTTTCACCGTTTTGATTGATGAATGAAAAAAGCGGGACTTGGGCATATTCTGTATCTCCACTGGTTGTTAAGCCCAATCGCTCGCCGATAATCGGTAATTTTCTGTCATTTTTATCCTCTAATCCGCAGGCACTGTACAATATTGTCAATGAAAAAAGCAAACCGATATAAGCATATATAGTTTTCATAGTTTTTATTTTTTATCCGTTTTTGGCGATTCACCTTTGATAGAGTCCGGCATGTTTTTCAAGAAACCTTGGGCAACAGCAAGACTCATATACATCGTATTACTGACATTCGTAATGGTATCTTTTTGGGCTTTTAAATATTGAACCAGTTCCTCGTGCTTGGCTTCT
>JANMYC010000797.1:0-2395 GCA_031381715.1 Saprospiraceae bacterium | reverse complement strand
GTTAATTTTTTAGATAACGGCACTTTGCCAAAAGACTTACAAAATGCTCGAGTCAATTGCTTGGCAGTAGATATTGATGGTCGGGTATGGGTCGGAACCTCCAGCGGAGTTGCTTTTTATGCCTGCGGAAGTGACCCTTTTAAGTCGAATTGCACTGGTCAGTTAGTGGTTTCGGGTTTGGGTGGTATAGGTGAATACCTTTTAAAAGATAAAAACGTCACGGCGATTGCAGTGGACGGGGCGAATCGAAAATGGTTTGGCACGTCCAACGGTATTTTTGTTCAATCCGCCGATGGACGAGAGGAAGTTGCGGTTTTTAATGTAGAAAATAGCCCACTTTTAAGCAATAATATTACCGCTTTGGGTATCAGGGGCAGCACAGGCGAGGTATTTATTGGCACTGATAAAGGGCTAATGTCTTACCGCACGGATGCAATTACGGGCGGAAGTTTTAACAAAGATACTGCTTACGCTTATCCAAACCCTGTTCGTCCAGATTATGACGGACCTATTGCCATAAAAGGTTTGGCGCGTGATGCTCTCGTAAAAATTACGGATGTGAACGGAAATATCGTTTTTGAATCCAGAGCCTTAGGTGGTCAAGCAATATGGGATGGTCGAGATTTTTCGGGACGTAGAGTCTCCACGGGTGTATATTTGGTTTTTGCTGCCAATACTCGCAATGTAGAAGCTGGCGATGCGGTGGTGACAAAGATTTTATTTATCAATTAGCACCCCCTCAGTATTTTCATGTATTTTAGCTGAATTTACATTCATTTCCAAGTTCTGAAACGGATAATTATGTTAAAAATAGTTTTTTTAGATGCGGATACCGTAGGCGATATTGATGCCTTAAATGAACTTAAAAAATTAGGAGATGTGACCCTTCATCCGTTCACAGAAGCGCACGATACCCTTCAGCGTATCCAAAATGCTGATGTGGTGTTGACGAATAAAGTGGTTATTGAAAAAGAACATATCGACGTTTGCCCTCATCTTAAATTGATTTGTATTACTGCTACGGGCATGAATAATGTTGCATGGGTCGCCCGCTAAGCACGCGAGAAATTGATGGAAACGGTGGTCTCGTACATTCGATAAGGCATAAATGTTCTCCAATACTGAGGGGGTATCATTTTACTTAAATCCAAAATTATGAAACGGAAAAACCAAGTGAAATTTAGTTTTATCGCCACCTTAATAATGATTTTTATCATGCAATTTCAAGGAAAAATCTTGAAAGAGAAGGGTTTTAATATAGTCAATTTTGAATTGGCTAAAACGATTTCGGAAGCTGAAAAAATCATGACACAATGGGGTGCAACTGGAGTCGAAGCGGCAAGGCTAAATACTTTTATTGACTTCTTTTTTATTGCAGCTTATGTCGCATTTGGCTATTTTGCGAGTTTGATTTTAACTGAAAAAGACCCTAATCGCATAGTAAAACGTGTAGGTAAAATAATGGCTCAAAGCATGATTGTAGCGGGTACTTTCGATATCATTGAAAATATGGCCATGCTCCAGACCCTCAATAATAACATATCTGAAACGATTACCCAAGCTGCTTTTTGGCTGGCAACTTTCAAATTCAGTATAATTGCCCTTGTTTTAATAGCCGCAATCACCTTTTTGATTAGGAAAAAGTTAAAATAACCGCATTATCTCTTCCAAAATAAGCCTACCCGACGTTTAGCATCTTCTCTAATATTGAAGTAAAAAAGATTGAAATCACCGATATGGTAATTTTTGGTTCTGAATAAAATACTGCCTTTGAAGCTCGGTTTTGATGCCCAAAGCGTACCATTATGGATTTGGGTTTCAATATTATTCTTACCAATTGCTTTGAAACCGACAAGCACAAAACCTTCGTGTTTATCTTTTGAAACAAGATTAGATTCAGTGTTCCAACTGAGGGGGTTCACCACAGCGACAGTTGAGTCACGCGGTAAAAAACCACGACGTGGTTCATAGCCTTCTTTAAAAGTTCGCCAAGAGCAAAAGCAGCCCGTTTGCTCAGGCGTTTCACAAACCGGGATAGTTGTAAAGAAGTTTTTAGTAATGGGCATACCCGCCAAATAGGCAACAACAAGGCGATTTTTCAAGTTTTTACCGTCAAAATACTCTTTTAGCAGTCTTTTTGCGTGGGTTGTTCCTTGGCTGTGTGAGGCTATAATAATCGGGCGACCATTATTCCAATGCTCTAAATAATATTCAAATGCCGTTTTTACATCTTGATAAGCCAGTTCAAAAGCCGCCACGGCAGTAGCTGTATCCTTTGTAAAATAAGAGTGATAATGCGCTTGTCGGTAGCGAGGCGCATATATCCGACCAGAACCATTAAAAATACTGGCTTGATATTGAATGGGTCCCCCGTCCGTTTTTTTATTCAAAGCGG
>JANMYC010000781.1:0-2774 GCA_031381715.1 Saprospiraceae bacterium | reverse complement strand
ATCATTGATACACAAGCCTTTATCTGGTATGCAACAGGCGACAAGCAACTCAGTAAAACTGCCCTTGAGATAATTGAAAGCGATGCAATTCGTTATATCAGTATTGCAAGTATCTGGGAAATGGCAATTAAAACCAGTATTGGTAAATTGCATTTTCAAGTCCCTTTTGAAGATTTAATCTCCGATCAATTGGCAATAAACGGTTATGAAATTTTACCGTTAGAGTTAAACCACGTTTTTCAACTCACCAAACTTCCTCTATTCCACAAAGACCCTTTTGATAGAATTATGATAGCACAAGCTATTAATGAAAATATTCCTATTGTCAGTATTGATCCGTATTTTCAAAGCTATCCTGTAACCGTCAGTTGGTAGTTCTCTTAAAACTACGTGAAAAAAGGGCTGAAACAGTCTGCTACTCTTCGGGTGAGGATATAGCCATTTTTCAGCTTTCAGAAGGCGTTTATGAGGAAAGTTAAATTAAAGATATGGCTTCTTTGGAACGAAATAGGTTTACAACTAAATAAAAAAGGAGCTGTTTATAATTAAAAATAGTTTATGAAATTAACACTCGGTTATTCTCCTTGCCCCAATGACACCTTTATCTTCGATGCGATGGTTCACCAGAAGATTGATACTGAGGGGTTATCTTTTGAAGTAGTAATGGAAGATGTGGAAGCCCTCAATCAAAGGGCATTTCGACATGAATTGGATATAACGAAACTAAGCTATCATGCCTTCGCGTACCTCATAGATGCGTATGCTTTGCTCGACGCAGGAAGTGCCTTAGGTAATGGCGTGGGTCCACTTTTAGTTACCCTTGACGAATCTGTTAAAGATAGGATGACGACCGCCACAGTAGCCATTCCGGGAAAATATACCACCGCTAATTTTCTTTTCAGTTTGGCATATCCAGAGGCTCAAAATAAAATTGAAATGGTTTTTCATGAAATTGAAGGCGCTATACTGAGGGGGTCGATAGATGCTGGTGTTATCATTCATGAAAATCGTTTCACGTACCATGAAAGAGGCTTAAAAAAAATTATGGATTTGGGTGAATATTGGGAAAGCACAACGGGTATGCCGATACCCCTCGGCGGCATCGTTGTGAATCGAAAATTACCCTTCGATGTGCAACAGAAAATCGAGCGCATCATGACCCGCAGCGTTCAGTATGCTTTCGAGAATCCGTTATCAAGTTATGAGTATGTGGCAGCTCATGCACAGGAAATGGACGAAAAAGTGAGGCAACAGCACATCCAATTGTACGTAAATGAGTTTACAAAAAGCCTCGGTGAGCGGGGGAAATCGGCAATTGAATATCTTTTTAAAACAGCACTTGATAAAAAAATTATACCTGTTTATACTTCTAAAATATTTTTAAATTGAGAATTACCTATATTTGATTTACCCATAATTAAAATAATATTTTATAAAATGATAAAAATCAAAAAATTACGCAATAAAAATTTGTACTATTTAAAAAACGTATTATATTTGTGAATAAATTAATAATGCTGAATATGTGTTTGGCACGTTAATTGCTAAGTTTCGTGTGTAAGTTTTGGTTAAAGAATTGTAAAATTCGTTTTCATGGATGCCTGGGACCCTGTCCAAGGCATTTTTTTTTGACATCCAATATATTAACAGAATACATAATCTTTAATTCCGATGAAATTGAATCACACAGCCTTAATTATTGCACTGAGTTTATCAGTAGCAACGACTGTAAAAAGTCAAAACACACCCATTATCATCACGCCAAAAGCAGCTGAGACAAATACAAATTCAAAGCCAGTTGAGCCTAATTTTGTGGGCAATCAAATTGCTTTTGATGATGTACTGAATCAAGTAACCTTTAAAGAAAAAGCAGGTTTTAAAACCGACAAAATTGAGGTGGTGAATGCCGAATCCGTCATTTTCAATAAAAAAGACATGACGTTCAAAGTTTACAATGCGGAAAAGATTTTTACGAGCATTAAAGTTGTCAGAACTAAAACGACTGATAAAACCAAGGCTTGTGTGGAGTATAAATTGAATGACGATACATTGTATATAACTGAATATTCAAAATAAATATAAACTGTTAAATATAAAAACCTATCAAAATACAATTTTGATAGGCTTTTATATTTAACAGTTTGTAATTTGAAACCTTTTATGTCAAGCTCGTCTCGCTGCTAAAAGAAAAAGGACTGCCATGCGTACCGCTACCCCATTTTCAACTTGATTCAATATGATAGAATTGGCAGAATCAGCCGCGTCCGAAGTAATCTCCACACCCCTATTGATGGGTCCCGGATGCATGATAACTACTTGATTATCAATGCTTTCCAATAAAGCTTTATTAATACCAAAATATTGCGAATATTCCCTCAAAGAGGGAAAAAACTTAGTATCCTGACGCTCTAATTGAATCCTCAAAATATTCGCCACATCGCACCATTGAAGTGTTTTACGGACATCATGCTCCACACCCACCCCTAATTTTTCAATGTGTTTGGGTATTAAGGTTGGAGGTCCGCAAACTTTTACTTCTGCACCTAATTTTTTAAGGCAATAAATATTGCTCAAAGCCACGCGTGAATGCAAAATATCACCAAATATTGCCACTTTTTTACCACCTACTTCACCCAATTGACGGCGGATGGAATAGGCATCGAGTAAGGCTTGAGTTGGGTGCTCATGCGTACCATCGCCTGCATTCACGATATTGGCGTTTATTTTAGTCGATAAATAATGCGGTGCGCCGGGCGCGGGATGGCGCATAACCA
>JANMYC010000779.1:0-1606 GCA_031381715.1 Saprospiraceae bacterium | reverse complement strand
GGGTTATGCGGTGGGTGTGCAAGGAAAGGTAGCTTTTTCACCCCATTTTTCGGCTTGGGCTGATGCCCATTTTATGCAATTAAATTATGCCGCAGATAGAATGAATGAGGGCATTGGTATCCCTGTCGTTGCGCCGCCGAGCAATGATTTTAGGTTTAATCTCGTAAAAGTCAAGCTTCCGATGCTGCAATATATGGCAGGTATGCGCTATTATTTTGACGATAAAAAATGGGGACAACCTTATTTAGGCATTGGTTTCGGGGCAGTTACATCTTTGCCTTATGAGGTAGACTATGAGTTTAAAAACAACAGTTTGGGTACAGTTTGGGAGATAAGTCAAACGATAAAAAAACAAAGCACCCAAGGAGGATTTATTTTGCTTGATGCGGGTTTTGAAAAACGTTTATCGAAACAATTTAGTTGGCAAGTGGGTTTGAACTATCGTTTAAAACTGTCTAATTCTACTCAATCTTATCGGCTTTTGGGGATAAAAACGGGTTTTTTGTTTGATTTTTGACACTTAATTCGTATAAAATTAAAAAAATACGCAGCGTTTAAACGTGTTGTTTTCGTAAAGGCAATAAAGGACTCAAATAAATTTTAGGGTGATTCCCCCCTTAGCCCCGAGGATTCGGGATTTGCAATATTTTTTCAAATTTTCATAAAGAATGGCAATGAAAAATCTCATCATTATCTGGCTTTGCTGGATGACAAGCCAGTCGTATGCCCAAAACATAACATTGAGTGGTTATGTCCGAGATGCTAAAACGGACGAATCGCTCATTGGCGCAACCGTCTTTGAAGCGACCCAAAAAGTCGGCACAACGACCAATGAATATGGCTATTATTCGCTCACCGTGTCGGCGCACGATACCATTGGTTTGATAATTTCATATATCGGTTATCAAGCGCAAGCAAAGAAGATTTTTGCAAAAGAAAACGTGCGTTTGGACATCGCCCTTGCCGATAATACGGCGGTTTTAGGCGAAGTCGTTGTCAATGCGTCGCGCAACAACGACAATGTGCAACGTGCTCAAATGAGCGTCATTGACGTACCAATGCGGGCGATTATGTCGCTGCCCGCTATTGCGGGAGAGCGCGATATTTTGAAAATTATTCAATTGTTGCCGGGCGTTCAATCCGGGCAAGAAGGCACGACGGGTTACTTTGTGCGGGGCGGCAATATTGACCAAAATTTGGTGCAATTGGACGAAGCAACAGTCTATAATCCCAACCATTTATTCGGCTTATTCAGCACTTTTAATGTCAATGCAATTAACCATGTAAAACTGATAAAAGGCGGTTTTCCTGCCGAATTTGGAGGCAGATTAAGCTCTATTTTGGATATTCAGATGAAAGAAGGCGATAAAAACCGCTTTCATACTGAGGGGGGTATCGGCTTATTGTCCGACAACTTGACGGTGCAAGGACCGATTCAAAAAGGCAAATCGTCTTTCATTGTTTCGGCGCGACAAACGCATATCAATTTATTGTTGAAAACCCTTCAAGATACCACAACGACTTATCGGTTTAATGACCTCAATGCGAAGATGAATTATGAATTGGGCGCAAAAGACCACCTGTTTTTGAGCTTTTTTAAAGGCAA
>JANMYC010000754.1:0-8862 GCA_031381715.1 Saprospiraceae bacterium | reverse complement strand
TATCGCTGCTTCATATGGAGTATAACCGCGCGCTAAAAGACCCGTAATAAAACCTGTCAAAACATCGCCACTGCCAGCCGTAGCCATGCCTGGGTTGCCTGTAGAATTAAAAAATGATACCCCCTCAGTATTTGTCAAAATTGAATGCGCTCCCTTGAGTAAAATGTTAAGTTTTAAGGATTGAGCTTGGAATTTTAACAAAGCCAATCTTTCAAAATCATTGTCTGAGGCGCCAAATAAACGTTCAAATTCCTTGGGGTGTGGTGTCAAAATTGAGTTTTTAGGGATTAATTCAAGCATTTCGGGATTATCAGCAATGATATTGAGGGCATCAGCATCCAAAACCATTGGCTTTCGGTAATTAATAAGGTAATTTTTTAGTGCAGAAGCTGTACGGCCTGCTTTGCCTAATCCACAACCGATTCCGATGGCTTTATAGGCATTGGTATCCGTATTTTGTGAAATGGCGAATTCATCGGCATCTACTCGTACCATTGCCTCTGGCACCGAAGTTTGTACAATTATGCGGTTACACTGAGGGGTATGCACTGTCAACAACCCTACGCCCGACCGCATACATGCCCGCGCCGAAAGCACCCCCGCCCCTGCCATTCCGAAACTGCCGACAACTAAAAGAGCGTGCCCAAACGTGCCTTTATGGTCAAATTTTGTACGTTTTTTTAATAAAGAAAGCACATATTCTCTTGAAAGATAGATATTATCATCTTCAATGTTCTGTAAAAAATCGGGTAGTAAACCAATACTTTTAAATTCAAAAGCTCCAATAAATGATTGGTTTTTGGGCATTAAAAAAGCCAATTTTGGTATTTCAAAACTCAAAACCCTATCCGCCGCGATACAGCCGTTGTGAGTATGCGCATCCGAGAACATACCGGAAGGTATGTCAACGGAAACAATTTCATTATCCAAATCATTTATATAATTGAAAAAATCAGCCCAATAGCCTATAATTGGTCGTGTCAGACCCGTTCCCAACATGGCGTCAATAATTATAGCATCTTTCGGAATGGGAGGAAAAGCATCGTTTTCATGTATTTCGCCTTGAAATAATTCTGCCCTTTGTGGCAGAGTCTCTTTATTTTTTAAAAAGTCAGGAGATTCAGTCTTGGCAATTTTACAGATATATACTTTTACATTAAAAAATCGCTGATGCAAAAGCCGCGCAATAGCCATTCCGTCTCCACCATTATTGCCCGTTCCGCAAAAAATATAAATCGTTTTTTCAGAATCAAAGATATTAGTGAACCAATATGTAAATGTCAAGGCCGCTCTCTCCATGAGATGGTAAGAGGTAATGGGTTCGTTTTCAATGGTATATTTGTCCCAATCCCGTATTTGTTCAGATGTCAAAATCTCTATCATAATTGGTTGATTTAAAGTTTTTTCATAAAACTACTCGTTGAAAGAGCAGTTAAACTATTTTTACACGAAATTAAATATAATAGTATGAAAGTTTTTAAAAATCTGAAAGTTGTTGAATTGGCGAGTGTTTTAGCGGGTCCAGCCGTGGGAATGTTCTTTGCTGAATTAGGGGCTGAGGTTATTAAAATTGAAAACAGCACTACGGGCGGTGATGTCACCCGCTCATGGAAATTGCCCAATGAAAAAACGCATTTTGATGTTAATGGCTATTCGGATTCTGCCTATTTTCATTCCGTAAATTATCATAAAAAACATCTATTTTTTGATTTGCAAAATGAGGCTGATAGAGCAAAAACCCATGAAATACTGAGGGGGTGCGATGTGGTGATTTCAAATTTTAAAAAATCATCAGCTATCAAATTGGGAATGGATTATGAGGCTGTAAAAAGTATCAACCCGAGTATTATTTATGGTCAAATTTATGGTTTTGATGAAGAGGATGAAACACCCGCATTTGATGTGGTGCTTCAAGCCGAAGCAGGTTTTATGTATATGAACGGTGAAAAAGGTGGTTCAGCGGTGAAAATGCCCGTGGCTTTGATTGATATCTTGGCAGCACATCAGCTTAAAGAGGGCATTTTAATAGCACTTTTACAGAAAGAAAAAACGGGAAAAGGGGCTTTTGTCTTTACTTCGCTCTACGAGTCAGCAATCGCTTCATTGGCTAATCAAGCCACAAATTGGCTTATGGCGGGTCACGTTCCTCAACGCATGGGCTCGGAACATCCGAATATTGCCCCGTATGGCGATGTCTTTTTAACAGCCGATAAAAAAGAAATTGTGCTGGCTTGTGGTACGCAACGGCAATGGGTAGCGTTGTGCACGGCTTTGAATCAAGTGGAACTGACGGCTGATGCACGATTTACTACTAATCAGCAAAGAGTTGTCAATAGAGCCGAATTATATGCTTTATTGAAAGATAAAATAGCCCTATTTGAGCGAGATGAACTGTTAAAAACGTTCAAAGCGTGCCAAATTCCGATTGGGGCGATTAGAAATATGCCCGAAGTTTTCGAAAATCCGATGGCTCAAGACATGATACTGGAAGAAAATACCGCCGAAAACCGGATAACAAAAAAAGTAAAAACAGTTTCTTTTAAAATTTTTTAAAATAAAATAAAAGAGAATAGGCGCATTTACAATCGTTGGAACAATAATTATAAACTATTGATTATCAATTACTTAAAGTGGTTTCAAATTTTAAATTATCATCATAAAATACTACCTATTTATTGGTATTTTTAAATTAAAAATAAAAAATATTTAAAAAATACCGTCACATTATAGGCTAAATTCGAGAAGTTGGTATTCGATTTGCAAAATAACCAACAGAACGATGAATGACAAATATCAAATCAAACATCGTTCGCTTTTAACACAAAATAAATTAGAACCAACAACCTAAATTAGTTTTTACCTCCCACTTGTAAAAATTCTTTCGTAACTACTGCCTCCTCCCAAGTGAATTGCGAAATTTTAAAAAACCGAATCTTTTAATTTTTACTATCTAAAACTTTTGATGATGAGAAATTTACAATTTGCAATCACTCTGATGATGACACCTCTTTGTGTCAAAGCACAATTAATGACTCAAGCGGACAACAAAATGGCTTCCGCAAACAATTCAGCTTCCGCTTACAGTAGTCCTAAAAAAGGTGTAAATGAAACACCTGAGCAAGCTCGGACTCAGTTAATGTCTTCACTCAATCTTTTTAGAGGTTTCTCTGTGAGTATAGATGATGCAAAAGCTTCTGAGAATACGGAAGAAGAAACGACTTCAACTGAAGACAAAGCCAATTTCAAAGCTTATGTCGCGAAAATGGAGCAAGTGCTCCAACGCAGAATGAAAAGCCTTGAAACTGATAACATCAAAGATGCAGACCAACTTGCCGAAAAGAGCGAACTAATCCGCGCTTTCAGCATTTTGAAATCAGCAAGCTGCCTTGCAGAACGCAAAGACGGTGCTTTTGTGAGACAAAAGGACTTTGATGGTCGCGAAGTTGTGGCTTTCCCATTGGACGAACTCCGCACCAACGCACGCTACGGAATGGTAGAAGCATACAGAGAAGGTTACGCTCGAATCAAAAAAGACCAAGTTTTTGGTTTCCTAAATTACTGCGGTGATGAAGTTATCCCATGCCAATACGAAACTGCTGATGCTTTCAATAATGGTCGCGCATTGGTAAAAAAAGTAGATTGGTTTTATATAGATGCGAAAGGTCAAGAAAGCGAAATGCTTTCGAACGTAGCTGACGCAAAAGCTGTAATGTATGGCATCAGTTTGGCACGTTTCAAAAATGGTAAATACGCTTTTATCGATAATAAATACGATGTTTCAAAAACACCCGTTTCTGCACTTTATGACGAAATCGTTCCTTTCTTCGGAAAAGATATTTTCAGAGTAAAAGAAGGCAATAAATATGGCTTAATCACACTACAAGGTGCAGTTAAATTAGAATCAAACTACGAAAATATTGACTTAAGCGGGGCTTCTCACCTTTACAAAATCTCACAAAACGGTAAATTAGGATTAATCGATACGCTTTGGAAAATAAAATTTGCTCCTGAGTTCGATGTTATAGCTGATTTTAATCAAAATGGTATAGCTGTTTGTAAAATTGGTGAAAACTTCAAACTTATCAGCAACCGCACTTACAAATCAAGCCAATCGTACAAAGGTATCGGCATCTTTGCTAAAAATGGCTTGGCTCAAATTCAAGATGCAGCGGGTAATTTCGGCTTAATCAACACAGATTTGAACGTAATTGTTGAACCAATGTACTTCAATATTGGTGAGTTCAATGAATTAGGCATGGCACCCGCTTGCCGATATGATAAAAAATGTGGTTTTATCAATACTAAAGGTACAGAGGTTATTTCACCAGTATATGAAGAAGTAGGAAGTTTCAGCAAGCACGGATTGGTAGTAGTAAGAGAATTGACTAAAGACTGTAATAAAAACAAGAACTGTAAAACAGACATTGTTTATAACAAATTCGGTCAGGTAATCATCACAAAAGCCAACGAAAAGGAAGTAGAAACCATGAAAATCCGCTACGAATTGATGGATACTTTACACAGCGATAAATACGTAGCCGTTAAAATGTTTGTGGATGAGCAAGTAAAAGGATTCCACTTAATTGAAGCTGGTGCCTACAAACTTGTTACATCAGCAGCGTATCAATCTATTACGCCATTGGATGTCAACGGAAACCTTAGAGTTAGAAAAGACAATTTATGGGGTTTGATAGATACAGCGGGTAAAGTGATATTGCCTCCGACTTATTTAGAAATTCGTAAACCAGGTGAAGGTTTCTACGCTGTTAAAAATGAAAATGAAAAATACGGTTTCATCGATAAAAAATCTAAAATTCAAATTCCATTTGAGTACGATGATGTTAAAACATTCAAAAACGGTCACTGTATCGTAACAAAAGGAAAAGAAAAATGGGGTTTGATTAACAAATTCAACGCTAAAATAGTACCTCTTTACTTCAAATCAGTAGTTGTAAAAGATGGTCAATACGAAATGTCAGATGATAAAGGCGGTGTGTACATGATAGATGATAAAGGTGATTGCTTACAAAACTGCCCTAAATTTGAAGAACTTCGCCGCAAAGCGAATCAATAAAAGTAATTTCTCCATCATTGGTTGCTAATTTATGCCCCTCAGGACTTCGGTTACTGAGGGGCTTTTTCAATTGGGAATTTGGATTTTTAAAATTTAATGTACCCCTCAGTATTTCATGGTAAATAACGAGTTTTAGAATTTTTTCAGATTTCAATATGTTTTTTATCTTTGAAACCCAATGCGAAAGCATTCTTCGCTAAATCATATTTTAAAACATTTCGAGAAAAAATTCGTAAAAACTGACTTTCAATAATCTTAATATTAAAATCACTAAGCTATGACTACTAAAATAAGGTTAATCACATTATTGTGTTTTTTCAGTTTCTATTCCTATTCACAAAAAAACAAAGATTATAATGTGGACACTGCTTTCACAAATGTGCTGAATAAACGTTTTAAAGGTGGAGAAAATGCCTTTATGAAATTTTTAGGTCAAAATTTAAAATATCCAATGGATGCGAGATTGAATTGTCGCATTGGAACAGTATCTGCAACTGTTAAAATACGTTCAACTGGCGTAATTGATTCCATTCTTTTTAAAAATGAAGTTATGTTAGGTTTGGGTATTGAAGAAGAAGTTGCCAGATGCTTACTATCAACAAAAGGTCAGTGGACAAAAGTAGATGAATATTCAGCTTTATCATTGGTCATCAATTTTAAGATAAATAAGGTTAATCTTCCTAAGGCTAATATTTCAATTATTGCTTATGGGTCAACAATTGATGATTGCCCAACAAATAAAGATCTTATAAATGCATTTGAAAAAGCTAAAAAGAAACAAAGAACCCAAGAAGCAATTGAATTGTGTGAGGATATTTTGAGGCGATTACCCAATTCGGAAGAGTATAAACTGGAATTAAAAAATCTGAAATCATTATGATTTCGGATTAACTGAAAGTTTCTTAAATGGATTTAATTTGTTCAATTTTATTCGGATTTTCAATAAGAGGATAAAATATCGCCCCCTCAGTATTTTCATCAATAAACATTAATTTTAGACTTAATTTAACTTGTTTTTAAATATTTTCATACTTTTAAAGCAAATGTGAAAGCCTTTTCATCGTTTATGTTGATGAAAAGGCTTTTTCAATGAAATCGGCTTTGTTATTGAATTAAAACATTAGGCGATAAAATGCGTAAAAGTTAATATTGAAAACCAATCATAATTACACTAAATGGATGATAAGCAGAATAAAGTGCAAGAAGCAGTAAATAAAACATACGAATATGCTGCTAATCTTTTAGTAAGTGAAGGAAAAACGGCTTATGAAGTGGAAAGTGCCCTCAGAAATCAATTAGGTGTCAGTGCTGAAGTCGCTTCAAAAATAGTGAGTGACCTTGAAAGCCAAATGGAAGACGCGCGAAAAGAAGCGGCTCAAAAAGATATGCTTTACGGTGCATTGTGGTGCATTGGTGGTATCATCGGGACGGCTTCCCACATTGGTTTTGTGTTTTGGGGTGCCATTGTGTTTGGGGCTATTCAATTTTTTAAAGGGTTATCCAATAGATAGTTTCTGAACTTGATATTAACTGTCAACAAAGCTTGCTACCTTTTATTGTTTTTAATATCAAAAAGTACCCCCCTCAGTATTTCATGCATTTTTTACTAAAAAACACATTAAATTTAATTTTAAATTTTAATAATTACACTTTATAACTAATTTAATATCAGTTCATTAGCCGATGTGAAATTCAATAATACAATTTGCGGTTAGTTACCACCGTTAAATAAAGCAAAATGACCGTTCACAAAAATGTGGATAAAAAAATAGTGGAAGAATTAGATAAATCTTAAAAAAAGTATTATTTTACGTTATAATTCAAACTAAGCGCCCGATTTTAATACATTGAAATGATAAGTGAAGCCTACAATCAAGAGGATTTTAAGAAATTCAAGTTCCGCGAGTTAAAAGCCTATTCATCAACTGAGTGGTTAGCGGACAACAAAAAGAAATATCGTCAAGTATTTGATAGATACGAAACCACCTATATCTACGCCGAACTTTCCCTTTACAATAAATTTTATGACATCGAGGATTGGGAAGTCGATGTCGAACTGAAATGTTTTGCGCTCAAAAAAGGGCGCACTGAACTCTGTTCGCTCCCTTTTAAAAGAAAAGTAAGTAAATATGATAATGTCATTTATGTAAGAGAAGGTTGGGGTAATAAAAAAGAAGGTGCATTTTGGAAGAAAGGAACATATTATTGGGAAGCTTTTGTGGAGGGTGAAAAAGTAGCTACGAAGTATTTCTACGTTGAAGATGCGAGCCGTGAAGTTACTTTTCACGATAATCCATACCTCGAAGTTCAATCTTTAAGGCTTTATGAAGGTCCTTACGATGATATTGCGGAAAATGACCGCCTTTATTACAAAAGCTTTTGTGGTGAAGAGACACGTTATATATACGCTGAAATCATACTCCGCAATCTGAATCCCAATAAAAGTTGGCAATGTGAATTATTCACTAAGTTTTACAACGATGCCCGTGAGTTAAAAGGTCAAATTATCAGACTCCATCGGGTAGAACGCAAAGATGAATTTATTACGATTACAGCGGGTTGGGGCTCGAACGTAAAAGGCTCGTGGCGAAAAGATAGATATACTTGTGAGTTGATTTTCATGGATAAATTGTTGGCAGTTTTACCCTTCGAGATTGGTGAAGAGTTTGAAGAAGGTATTTCACCTGTCATGCTGCCGAATAGCGTAGTGCCGATGATTTTAGAACCGGATGAAGATGCTGATTTGACATTTGAAGATGTGATGTCTAAATTAGATGCGCTCATTGGTTTAAAAGAAATTAAGCAAAAAGTAAGAGATCACGCCAAATATATCCAATTCCTTCAACTCCGTAAGGATAAAGGCTTTGATGAAAGTGCCCAAATCAATGTTCATTCAGTATTTGTAGGCAATCCGGGTACAGGTAAAACTACCGTGGCCCAAATGATGGGTAAACTCTATAAAAAAATGGGTTTGCTTTCAAAAGGGCACGTTCACGAGGTGGATAGAGTTGATTTAGTCGGTGAATATATTGGTCAAACCGCTCCTAAAGTAAAAGAAGCCATTGAAAAAGCGCGCGGTGGTGTGTTGTTCATTGATGAAGCCTATTCGCTTGCCCGCTCAAACGACGATACCAAGGATTTTGGTAGAGAAGTAGTAGAAATATTGGTGAAAGAAATGTCAAACGGCGCGGGTGATTTGTCCGTTATTGTGGCCGGTTATCCAAAGGAAATGCGGCATTTTATTGATTCAAACCCTGGTTTGCGCTCACGTTTCAAGCATTTCTTCGATTTTCCTGATTATTTACCTCAAGAACTTTCTGAGATAGCTGGTTATGCCAGTCATGATAAAGGTGTTCTTCTATCACCAGCTGCCGAAAAACGGATCGATGAACTCATTACCGAAGCATATAGAAATAGAGATCGCTCTTTCGGAAATGCCCGTTTTGTTTTTGATATAATTGAACAAGCGAAGATTAATCTCGGCTTGCGCATTATGGGTCACGACAACCCAAAATCAGTGACTAAAGATGAAATGGCATTGATTCAACTGTCTGATGTTGAAAGAATTAGCCTCAAATCCAAACGTGATTTACCAAGTATTCCTGTTGATGAGGCATTATTGAAATCATCACTTGATGAATTGGGTCGCTTAATCGGTATGACTAAAGTGAAACAACAAATCAGCGAATTGGTCAATTTGGTGCGTTATTATCGCGAATCAGGTAGAGATGTATTAGGTTCTTTCTATTTACATACCGTTTTTGTGGGTAATCCGGGAACGGGTAAAA
>JANMYC010000613.1:0-2505 GCA_031381715.1 Saprospiraceae bacterium | reverse complement strand
CTGACCGCTTTGGCAATAGCCGCATTGGGGTACTTGCTCGGCAATCCAAGCCTGTTGCACAATGCTGTTCGTATCGGGTGAAATGCCTTCAATAGTGGTAATTTTATCTTTTTTTATTTGGCTCACAGGCAGCGAACAAGAGCGGACAGGTTGACCATTGAGGTGGACAGTACATGCGCCACATTGGCTCATACCACTGCCAAACTTAGTTCCTGTCAAACCTACAATGTCGCGAATTGCCCATAAAAGGGGCATTTGAGGGTCGGCTTCAATCGTTTGAGGCGTGCCGTTGATGCTAAGAGTGTATTTTGCCATGATTTGGAATTTACTAAAGAATATTTAAAAAAGTGATGCGTTGAATTATAAAGTGCATTCTTAAGATTTAAGATTGCTTTTAAGGACAAGATGAGCAGAATTTGGGCTATATTTTAAGAGCTAAATCGGTATTTTTTGACAATAAAGTCCATTTACATAAATTTGCTGCCACAAGATAACCCATAATTTATTTAAAGTCAAAAATACCTAATAATTGACTTTAAATAAACTTTTAAAATGCTTTTTTGTTTAAGAACCATTCCTCAGCAATCAAACTATTTTTTCATACAAAATTTTAAATTATGCAAATCAAAAGAAGTGCCTCCGCTCATTGGGCAGGTAGTGGTAAAGACGGTCAAGGCGCATTGACCACCCAAAGTGGTGTATTAACGGATACCCAATATTCATTCAACACCCGCTTCGCAGATGGTATTGGCACCAATCCAGAGGAACTTATTGGAGCAGCACACGCGGGCTGTTTTTCAATGAAATTAGCCTTTAATTTTCAAGCGGCAGGCATTACACCCGAAACGATTGACACAACATCAACGGTCATCCTTGAAAATGGTGGTATCACTGAAGTACAATTGGTGACCAAAGTGAAAGCCGATGTGGATGCAGCTAAATTTGATGAATTGGTCAATGATGCAAAGCTGAATTGCCCAATATCTAAACTTTTCACCGCACCGATTACTTTAGTCGCGGAACTCGTTTAAGTTTATAATAATACTACAAGTTGTTATTGTGAAAACAGGCTTTACTGAATCTATTGATTTCGGTAAAGCCTTTTTCGTCGAGTTTATGGTAGGAATTATCGTTTAAAATGGAATTATGAGAATCAAAAGAGGGATTTTTGGGTTGTAAATACGATTATTAATTCATAAAACGGATAAATTTTAAACAAGATGAAAGTTGAATACTCAGATTCAAAAAAATACATCCTCAAATCAGATGATGATGCCTTTTTAGGCAATTTGGTTTTTGAAAATTGGATGGCAACCAAAGCGAACATAACAACACAATTTGGCGAGTTTTATGATATTGCCACCAAGGGTTTTTGGGGTACGTCCATTGGCGTTTCAAAAAATGGAGTGGAATATAGCGAACTCAAAATGAATTGGAAAGGTGAAATTGTGATTGATATGTCCGACAACGGTAAAGGGCAAGATTATTTATTAAAATCTCGCAACTTGTGGATGTCTCAATATTGTCTTCAAAACAGAGATAAAAAAGAGATTATGATTATCACACCCGACTACAAATGGAGCAAATGGCACTACAATTTTAAAATAGAAATCAATCCTAATTTCAAAGATGTGGCGGATGAAATACTGACACTAATATCCATTTATGGCATTTTGTACATCATGATGATGATGGGTGCTGCTGTTGCCGCATCCGTGTAATACCCCCTCAGTATAAGCAACATTTTTAGGGAATTTTATTCGATTTTAAAGTAAAAAAGCTATATTTGACCATTAAAACGAAAACTTATTTAGAAATGAAAATAACCTACTCAGGCTCGAAAGAATTTGAACTCAATGCATTGGACGGCACTTTTTTAGGGAAGCTGACTTACGAAGGCTGGTCGTCCACGAAAGCCTCCATCACCACTCAATTTGGGGAATTTTATGATATTGAAACTAAAGGCTTTTGGACATCTTACATTTCAATTGAAAAAGCAGGCATCGAAATCGCCAAATTACAGCGTAACTGGCGCAGCCAAATTATCATTGATATTTTGGGCAATGAAGAACCCATGGATTATCTCTTCAAATCCGTTGGGTTTTGGAATGAAAGTTATATCATCGAAGACCGTCATAAAAACGTGCTTTTGACCCTTATTCCTGATTTTAATTGGGGGAAATTCAATTATGATTATGAAATCGAAGTCAATCCCGCTTTTCAGAATGAAATAGATGAAATGAAAATCCTCCTCGCCGTTTATTGTGCGAACTATGTGCGGAGGAAAAAAAGGCAAAAGGGTGCTGCTGCTTAGTTGTCTTATTGGTTATAATCAATAACCATAACTAACAACCAATAACTGATTTCATTTCAGCGGGCGTATTTACATTCGTTAAAGCCTCGGGTACTGAGGGGTCAATGATGTGCGTATCAGAATTTATCAAAACCTTGCGAGGGCAGCTAAAACCTTGCGCTAAAAACTGCAATAAAATCGAATAACTCTTT
>JANMYC010000729.1:0-2019 GCA_031381715.1 Saprospiraceae bacterium | reverse complement strand
CAAGCGGGTATTTTGGGTTTAGATATTTCGAGCGAGGGGCCCCTCAGTAAAAAACGCTTAACTGATACTAAAAGGGGGTCTTATTTAATCAATTATCGCTATTCTACTCTTTCGTTGTTGAGTAATTTGGGCGTGAATATTGGAGATGGTGTGACTAATTTTCAGGATTTATCTTTCAATGTTTCGTTGCCAACGGCTAAAATGGGCAATTTCACGGTATTTGGTCTCGGTGGTTTGAGCAGTCAATACGCTGATGGGGTGGCGGATTCTTTGAAGTGGAAAACGAATTTGGATAAAAAATACAGTTGGAATTTTAAAGCCAATACAGGCGCAATGGGTTTGACGCATAGTTTGGTATTTAAAAATGCTTATTTAAAAACGGTGATTGCGCGTTCGGGAACAGAAAATGGCAGCCTTAACCGTGAATTTCAGAAAGATTATTCCGATAGGCTCATCTATAACGACAATCATAAGCAGATGAAATACACCCTTTCAAGTGTTTACAATCATAAATTCAATGCGCAAAACTTCCTGAGAGCGGGTACTTATGTCAACGTTTTAGACTTTGATTTTAATCAAAAAGCGTGGAATAGCGATATTCAAAAATTAGAGGAACAAGTCAGTAATAAAGGCAAAACAGTATCGACAAATACCTTTGCTCAATGGCAATATCGACCGAATGATGCGTGGTCAATCAATACAGGTTTGCACGCTTTTTACTTGAATTTGAATAAAAAAATGTCCATTGAGCCGCGAGTCTCAGCAAAATATAATCTTTCTGAACGGCAATCCGTAAGTGCGGGCTATGGTTTACATTCTCAGATGCAGCCTTTGGGTGTCTATTTTTTAAAAACTCAAAAAGATGCTAATTCACCCTTTACTGAACCCAATCGGGATTTAGGTTTTACTAAAGCGCACCATTTTGTATTATCGTACGACCAGACTTTTAAGGGTAATTTGCATTTAAAAACGGAGGTTTATTATCAAAGTTTATTTAACGCACCAGTCGGAACAGCTCAGAATAGCACCATTTCATTGTTGAATCTGACGGAAGGTTTTACGCCTGAAACCTTTCAAAACAAGGGGAAAGGTCGCAATTATGGCTTAGAAATGACCTTCGAGAAGTTTTTGACTGAGGGGGTGTATTTTCTTTTATCGAGTTCACTGTATGATTCAAAATATCAGGCTCTCGATGGCAAGTGGCGCAATACGCTTTTCAATGGTAACTTTGCCAACAGCTTTTTAGCGGGAAAAGAATGGGATTTAAAACGTAAAAATCGGTCAATCGGTTTGAATTTAAAATTCACATACACAGGCGGTTTACGGTCAACGCCGATTAATTTAGCCGCTTCTAAGCTAAAAGGCGAAACGGTCAGGGATTATAACCAGGCGTTTGAAATGCAAATGCCCAATTATATGCGCTTGGATATGGGCATCAGATTTAAGCGTAATTATGCTAAAATGACTTCTACGGTGTCATTGGATATTCAAAATGTTACCAATCGCAAAAATATATTTACGCCTTATTATGATACCCAGACTTTTGAAATCAAATATTATTATCAAGCACCTTTGATTCCAGTGTTGAATTATCGATTGGAGTTTTGATGTTAGATATTCATGTGCTACTACAAGTTAAGTTAAAATTAAGGTTTGAAAATTTCTCTTGGATTCTTTTGGTATTTCACGATATTTGAGGCTCTAATTCATGTTTTCAAACCAAATTTTAAAGATGAGAAAATTTTGTAGCGCCTCTTTTATTTTTACTCTATTGGTGTCTTTTAGTTGTAGAATAACGCTTGTAGCGCAAAAAAGCAAATCCATTCAAGACGATAAGCTTTATAAAACGCTGACAACCAAGCGCGTGACATTACCCAATCAGTGGCAACTCACGCCCGCAGGCACGAGTTTGCAATTAGGAGATTTGCCTTTAAATGCTGTTTTATCGCCATCAAAGAAACTCATGGCAGTCACCAATAACGGCGTTGGAAAACATTTCATCCAATTATTTTCAACGGA
>JANMYC010000605.1:0-1742 GCA_031381715.1 Saprospiraceae bacterium | reverse complement strand
ACCGAAGTACGGGTAATTTCAAGCCCCTGTGGACTGAATGTTTGACCGACTAAAAACTTCTTTTCAGGACCCAAATCAGTCACTTTATTGATAATTTTGGACACATTGCCACTAAATTCGAGGTTTAGTTGTCCTATTTTTTTACTGTAACCCAATTCTAATTCTACGCCTGTATTTTCCATCGAAGCGATATTACCCACGGGACCAGCATTGCCCACATAACCGGGTACTGCAATATCTAACAACATGTCTGTTGTCGCTTTTTTAAACCAATCAAGCGTAACAGATACGCTTTTGAAAATTTTAGCGTCAAAACCGATATTGGTTTGCGTAGTTCCTTCCCAGCGCAAATCGGGATTGGCTAAGGCAACGGGCGTTACACCATTGATTAATCTTTCAGTTGCACCGAAGGTATAATTACGGAAACCGCCAATGGTCGAAACGAAGCGGAAATCACCTATTTTATCATTACCATTCACGCCCCAAGAGCCTCTTATTTTGAGGAAATTGATGCTATTATTTTTCTTTAAAAACTCTTCTTCCGTCACAACCCAGCCAAGAGAAACAGATGGAAAAGTACCAAAACGATAGTTTTCACCAAATTTAGGTGAGCCGTCCCTACGGAATAAACCCGAAAATAGGTATTTCCCTGCGTAATCATAGGTGATACGCCCTAAATAGGAAACGAGCGCTCCTTGATATTCAAAACCCGAGAAGCTCTGTTTATCGGGTGCAACGGGAAACAATAAAGAAGCGTCTTTTATATCCGTAACTGGAATATCTTGTACCGAACCAGCAATACCATTTCCGTTGTTGCGCTCAGCAACCGTTCCTACCAAAACAGTAAGATTGTGTTTTTCTGCGAAGCGCTTATTATACGTAATAGTATTATCCCAAATCCAATAAATGCCCCGATTTTGTGCTCTTGAATAGCGATTAAGGTCTAAGCGATTTGCTGCATTGAGATAATATGTAGGCGAAAAAGCCTCACTGCCCCAATAAGCGTAATCAACTCCGTAACTTGTACGGTATTTTAATCCCTTTATTGGTTCAATTTCAGTGAAAACATTACCCGTAATTTTATCACCCCAACCAACGCTTTGCTGCACTTGTATAGCTGCCAAAGGATTTAAAACCTCGGATGTGACATAAGATGAAATGCCGTACGGTTGTCCGTTTTCATCTTTTACAACTGGGAAATTTTTAAAAATAGAGCTATTCAATACATCAGGACGGGTCTCTATAACAGGTGTTAAAGGGTCTAAATTGACAGCTCTACTGAGGGGGGAGCCGTATTCGGTATTCTCTGGAACGCCTCTGCCAGTATTGCGGGAATAGCCTAAAGTATTGCCAAAAGTGATGAAATCAGTGATTTTATGCGTTGAATTGAAACGCACTGAATAGCGTTGAAAACGAGATTGTGCCGATGAGACAATGCCTGATTGGTCATTATAACCAAAAGAAGCAAAGTATTGAGAGCGACCTGCCCCTGCCGAAATGCTCACTTCATGGTTCTGAATAGGGGCATTTTTAGCAAAAACAGCCTCTTGCCAGTCTGTTCCGACACCCAAAGCATCGGGATTAGGAAACAAGACTTGACCACCCGAAGCCGCTGAAGATTCGTTCATCAAAATACCGTACTGACGACCATTTAAAAGGGATAATTTGCGGGCAGTATTCTGCACACCATAGTAAGTGTTTAACGACACTTCCATCATATCTTTTTTACCCTTTTTTGTCGT
>JANMYC010000678.1:0-5955 GCA_031381715.1 Saprospiraceae bacterium | reverse complement strand
ATGTTTAAAAATGTTTGAAAAAACGTTTTTGGAGTGTTCATCAGCGCAACAAATACAATTAATTGATTTGATTGCTTACCCAAAAGAAGCCAAGCCACAATATTCACAAGGTGTGAAGTTTTTTAGCTTAATGCGCAATTTGACATTGACAGGTTTTTACACCTCTCAGATGGGTATTAATGACATCGGTTATAAAGGCAATACACCCAATACGTGGGAAGGTGTGCCTCAGGACGTATTGGATAAATATGGACTGAAATACGATTGATAAGTAAAATTATTGGCAGCAACGGAACTTACTCAGTTGCTGCTAAATTATATAAAATTCTGTATTTGTTAATGCTTGGAAAAATATTAGTATTAAAATGTGGATTTAATAAAATTTTATTTCCTTTGCGTATTATTGTTAAATTTTTAATTGTAAAACTATCTACATGAAACGCACGCTGATAGGACTTTTGGTTCTGATTTTCGTTGCGGATAGCTTGATTCATCCCTTGCTATTCAGTGTAGAGTATGTGGCTATACAGAGAAATTTGACTGATTTAGAGATGCAATTATCCGTTGAAAAAGCGGAACAAATTGGTCATTCACAGGCTGTTATTGTTTTGGAAGACAATAATCGTATGCGTGGTGATGTGTACAGCCAAAACTTTTTTACTGAGGAACACGATGGTAAAACTGTGAGTTACACCATCGTCGATAGCACACAATTGACTGATTATCAAAAGATTACAAAGAAAAATAGTAGCGACCCTTTTTCATCTGAAAATCACAATGTATTCTTGAAATTGCACAAAGATTTGTTTTTTCAAGAGCTTGTCGATATGACTGTTAAAGTGTCGCCTACTGAAGAACGTTTACATTTCTTGTTGTATTTAAACACAAAGACTGACCCATTCCTCACTGTTCAAACGCCTCCGCCGAATAGCTTTTTGAGCTAATCTTCCTTTTAATATTTTAATAAAACTAAAAATTCTGCTTTTCAGTATTCGATACTGAGAGGTTAATGTCCTGCACTTGAGTACCCTAAAACGTTTGAAATGATGTATTTCAAGGGTAAATTAGGTGCTTTACTGAGGGGTAGTGTTTTTAGTCATTTCCTAATCCATCTTTTAACAATAGCCTGTCTGATAGGCTTATGCTTAGCTCATTGTAAGTAGGCGTATAAAAGTAAACGATGTTTATTTTTAGCCCAATTACTTATTTTTTGAGTGGAGACTAAACAATTTGAACAATGAAAAATCTATACTCTCTCTATATCGCAATGGCACTTTTTATGGTAGTAAGTGCTCAACAAACTCTTCATGCACAAGGTTGCGTGGCAGTTCGCCAAATGGGTGGATTGTGTATGAATTCATCTAACTCTTATAATTTGGGCAAAGGTGATTTTCAAATCGGAACCAATTATCGCTATTTTCACTCATGGAGACACTATGTAGGCACTGAAGAACAGCCTTTGCGTCAAACAACAGGTGGTGGTCGTGATGCTAATGGTGTTGAGCGTGGTAATGCGGTCAATATTTATTCTCACGCAGTGGATTTAAATCTTTCTTATGCCTTGACTGACCGTATTCAGTTCAATGTGACTTTGCCTTATGTACACAATGAGCGCTCACAGGTTTTACGCCAAACAAAACCGGTAAAAGATACTTTCCGATACAGCGTGTTTGCAGAAGGTATTGCTGACGCTCGCTTGAGTGTCAATTATTGGCTTATTGACCCTGCAAAAGCGCATAAAGGAAATATTATGATAGGTGTAGGTGTGAAATTAAATACTGGGAAACATGATGTAAGAGATGATGCGCCTCAAACCGATGGCACAACTCAAAGCGTAGTGATGGATCAAGCTATTCAACCAGGCGATGGTGGTATCGGCGTTTCATTGGAGTTCCAAGGATTTAGAGAATTATATAAAGGGGTTTATGGCTTCGCGAATGGCTATTATTTATTTAATCCAAAAGAATCAAATGGCACATTTAAGTCTGCACCAGCTGCTGGTTTAGAAGGTTATAATGTATATGCTTGTCCTGACCAATATTTCGGTCGTGCGGGTGTAATGACTGGCGTGGGCAAACACAAAAACGTGAATGTTTCATTGGCTGGAAGATTTGAGGGCATCCCTGCTTATGATGCGTTTGGTGGTCAAGTGGCTTATCGCCGTCCTGGTTATGTAGTAGCGATTGAGTCGGGTGTGACGTATCGGATTGGTCAACATGGTTTCAGCTTTTTCTTACCGGTAAATATTGTAAGAAATAGAATTCAAAGTGCTGCTGACATTGCTTCTGAAAATTTACAAAATTCTAAAATTTCAGATGCTAGTAAATATGTGCATGTACAAGGTGATGCAGCTTTTGCTGATTATTCGCTGAATTTTGGATATACTTTCAGAATTAATAAAAAGAAAAAAACGGAGATTTCCAGCGTTACAGCTTGGCAAAATGCTATTGAAAAGCATTAAGATTTAATCCTGTTTTATCATTTTTGCTGCTTAAAATACCTGTTTTAAGCAGCAAAACGTCGTTTTTTATTCGTTTTCCGTCAAAATCTGAATATCAAATGGTACTTTAAAATATTGAAATTCAACATGAAAAAATATACTCACTCAATCATTAAAAGAATGTTGTTCATTCTTTTATGCGCTTCAATGCCTTCTTTTTCATTTTCTCAGACACTCAATGATGGCATTTTTATGCCTAAAAACAACTTTTGTGGTGGCTTCTTACTCATGCAAGATAAATTTGAAAACTACTGGGAGGGCACAACCCGACGCAATAATCTCAACATGGGTACAATGACCATGAAAGGCATTGGCGTCATGGCTAATTATGGCATTTCGGATAACCTTAATATCATCGCTTCGGTACCTTATGTAAAAACGCAAGCCAGCGCAGGTGTGATGTCGGGTATGTCAGGTTTTCAAGATTTGACCGTGGCTTTGAAATATAAAGCCTTGAAAATGAATGACTTATCAGCTAATATTATTGTCGGTGGAAGTATTCCTACGAGTAATTACGTGGCGGCATACCCATTAGCAATCGGTAATCAATCAAAGACGGCGTTTGGGCGTGCTATGCTCCATTATTTGAACCCTAAAGGTTTTACGGCTACGGCTCAAGGAACATACACATTGCGCAGTAATATCAAAATTGACGCAACGAATTATTATACCGATAAAAACGTTTTTAGCAATGAAGTAGCCATTGCCGATGTTGCCAATTTTTCATTCCGCACGGGTTACTACACCCACCGCATTGCCGGTGAAGCTTACATTGAGCAAACTAAAACGCTTGGCGGTTTTGACATTCGCCGCAACGATATGATGTTTCCAGCTGCCAATAAAATGATTGCAACACGAGTGGGTTTTACGGGTTTTTACCGTATCAAACCCTTGCACGATTTGCAAGTGGTGGCGAATGTGGCTTATACGCTTTCGGGGCGCAATGTAGGTCAAGCCACAAGCGTTGCTTTGGGTTTTATGATGGCTTTTGATTGGAGCAAAAAAGAAAATACGGATAGCAAATAATTGAAAAAAGTCAATTTTAATTGTCTTTTTAAGTCAAAAACAAGATAGTAGCCAATCAATAGCGAGTTATTTCAGTCGTCCGATAATTAATTTAAAATTAAAAAAATCATGAAAAAATTAAATATTCATATAGTGTTTTTATCTTTTTGTATCTGTATTTCTGCTTTTTCAATCATTAGTTGTAATAAAGAGATAGTAGAAGTAGGCACTGATTGGACAGCTCTTACACCCACTAAATTAGATGAAAATGCAGGTACTTGGAAAACCTGTGTATTAATCAGTGCCGATGATGTCAAAATTCCAGATGCGGTTGCAACGACGACCCCGCAGTATTTAGCGGAGTTACAAGAAGTGAAAACAATACAAGCAGCTTTGACCGATGACCAAAAAGCGGCTATTAAGTATTGGAGTGTGGGCGTTACATTGCGTTGGAATGAAATTATGAGAGCCTTGGTTGCCAAATACAATCTCGCTCCTCAGGACAATGCCAACGGTACTTACCCTGTGCCTGATGCCAATAATCCATTTAATTATCCATTATTTCCGTTCTCGAATCCACCTTACGCAGCGCGGGCGTATGCCTATGTGAGTGTGGCTCAGTACGATGCTTTAGTGGCTGCTTATAAACTCAAACAGCAATACAAAAGACCTGCACCGTATAAAATTGATGCAACCATTACCCCCTCAGTACCCAAGTCAGATTTGCCTACTTACCCGAGTGAGGATGCTGTAATTGCGAGCGTTACCTTAGAAATGATGAAATTTCTATTCCCTGGGGAGGTTGATTTTTTAAATAAAAAAGCAGAAGAATCACGCATGTACAAGCTATGGGCAGGTGCAGCAGTGAGAAGTGATATTGTGGCAGGCGACTCTTTGGGAAGAGCCGTAGCGAATAAAATATTAGCGAGAGCCAAATCTGATAATATGAGAAACGCCATCGGCACACAAGCAAAATGGGATAGTTTGGCTCAAAATCGGGTTGCATTAGGCGAAGAACCTTGGAAAAGTATGGAATCACCCGCTCGCCCACCGATGTTACCATTCTATGGTGGTGTAAAAGTATGGTTGATACCGAATGTAGCGGCAGTACGCCCGGCTGCTCCTCTTTCCACAAAATCGGCTGAAATTCAAAAGCAATTGGCGGAAGTAAAAGAATTTGTTACGAATCCTTCTCGTGAAAATATATCTATAGTACATTTCTGGGCGGATGGCACCGGTACTCAAACGCCTCCCGGCCACTGGAATGCCATAGCGAGCGTTGATATTCAAGCTGCTCAGATGAGTGAAATCCGCACTGCTCGAAATTTATCACTATTAAATATGGCATTGATGGACGCCGCGATTAGCTGTTGGGACACCAAGTCATTTTACTATTATCCGCGCCCTTCACAACTCGATCCAAGTATCAAAACGCTGACGGGATTGCCTAATTTCCCTTCTTACACATCGGGTCACTCGACTTTTTCGGGGGCTGCGGCAACGGTGTTGGGATATTTATTTCCTAATAAAAAAGCTACTTATGATTTATATGCAAAAGATGCTTCTAATTCACGCATATTTGGCGGTATTCACTATCGCATGGATTGTGAAGTTGGACTTCAAGTAGGAGCTGCGATTGGTAATTATGCTAATCAAAGAGCAAAAGCGGATGGCGCTGATTGATTGATTTTTTAAAATTAAAAAAATTAAAATTTATTAAGCAATTGTTCCCCCCTCCAGTATTGATAAATTTTTAAGCAAAAATCCCCCTTAGATTAAAGAAATCTAAAGAGGATTTTGCTGTTTTAAAGAAGAGTTATATCGAAATAGACTATTGCTTCACAAATTTAGCCATGTGTTTATTTAGATTATCCGATAAACTTAAAATATATAGCCCGGGTTTGAGATTATTTATATTTAATGAAAACTCGGAACCTGCTGAATTAGAGTAAAATTTATTCATTATAACTTGACCTTGAGCATTTAAAATCAGGTAATTGGCTGATTTTACTGAGGGGGGGACTCGGATATTGATTTCATTATCTGAAATGCTTGGATAAATGCTCAACTGGTTCGTAGGGCTTTTACTGCTTACCAATGGCTGTATGGGAGGAGGATTGTATATTGACTCATGCGAGCCGATATCAAAACTGTTGCCTTGCGGGCGCGTTGTACCAAATCTATCCGTCAAAATCCCTTGGCTACTCATATCTATACCCCAATCTATGATAGGAGCAGACGCCAATAAAGTATAAGCCGTAGTATCCGCAAATAGGCTTAATTTATTAGGAATAAAAAAACTGGGCGGTGATGAAAACGGGGTACGCAACGCATAATTTTTACTACTATCGATACTTTGTTGAGCAGCACCTAATACTTGAAAACTCCAATAAGCGCCAATGATAATATTGTTTTTAGCAATCGGTAAATAGTTTTTGGGAAAACTCACA
>JANMYC010000676.1:0-5192 GCA_031381715.1 Saprospiraceae bacterium | reverse complement strand
GACCCATTCTAACTTGCTCCTCAATGCGATCGTATCGCGTGATTTGATGAATTCTGTGCCCGAAGATGTACAACTCATTGTGCTACCTCTTTTTCACATATTTGCGATGACTGTTTTGATGAATGCGGGACTTTATCAAGGCGTTTCAAGCATTTTATTGCCTCGTTTTGATGCTGAAACGGTATTTGCCTTGATGCAACAGCATAAAGTGACTCTTTTTGCGGGCGTACCGACCATGTATTGGGGCTTAGTGAATTATACTGAACCTAAATTTGATTATGATAGTATTGCTAAAAATCTAAAAATATGCGCATCTGGTGGGGCTTCCCTGCCTGTAAAAGTGATTGAAGATTTTGAAAAACGCTTCAATGTGCCCATTATTGAAGGGTATGGTATGTCGGAAGGCTCTCCCGTTGTTACTTTTAATCAGTTAAAATTTGGTAGAAAACCGGGATCTATCGGCAAACCTGTGTGGGGTGTGCAAGTAAAACTCGTGGATACTGAGGGGGTAGAAGTACCCGTTGGTGAAAAAGGCGAATTGCTTTATAAAGGACACAATGTGATGAAAGGCTATTATAAAAAGCCCGAAGCCAATGCCGAAACCCTCAAAAATGGCTGGTTACACTCAGGCGATATTGCCGTGAAAGATGAAGATGGATTTTTCTATATCGTTGATAGAACGAAGGATATGATTATCAGAGGCGGCTTGAATGTGTACCCACGAGAGGTAGAAGAAACGATGATGAAACATGAGTCTGTATCTTTAGTAGCAGTCATTGGTATTCCTCACGAGGAAATGGGTGAGGAAGTCAAAGCTTATGTGGTATTAAAAGAAGGTCATTCGATAACCGAAGAAATTTTGATGATGTGGACAAAAGAGAATATTGCCGCTTATAAATATCCAAGGCACATCGAATTTTTGAATGCGCTACCTATGAGCGCAACGGGTAAAATATTGAAAAAGGAATTGAGGAAATAATGGGATACCCCCTCAGTATTGTTTAAGTTTGATGAAGCTTTTGTATCCTGTTTTTAATAAAATATAATCAAAAAACATTTTTAAAATCTAAAAGCTCTGAAAGAGCGTAATATATCAGCAATGGGTGTAGCCCATTGAACATTAAACATTGAAAGAGTATTTTCCATTATTTTTTAAATAAAAAAAATGAATATAGTTAAAGATACCATTAGCACTCAACACATCGAAAAAATATTTGAAACCCAAAAGGCAAATCAATATGCAGTTGCCAATTCGACAGTTTCGGAAAGGAAAGCTAAATTAAAAGCACTTAAAAAAGCGGTTGAAATTACATTTCGACAGGAGCTGAGAGATGCCATGAAAGCTGATTTTGGCAAAAGCTCCGCTGAGGTAGATTTATCCGAAATTTATCCCGTTACCAGTGAGATAAAACATGCTTTGAGGGATATCAGAGGTTGGATGAATAAGCAATCCGTCGATACACCGTTGGCGCTCATGGGCTCATCGTCGTACGTGCTACACGAGCCAAAAGGCGTTTGTTTGATTATTTCTCCTTGGAATTTCCCCATAAACCTCACTTTTGGTCCCCTTGTTTCGGCAATTGCAGCGGGTAATACGGTGATTATAAAACCCTCTGAATTCACGCCTCAAACTTCTGGCGTGATGAATAAAATCATTAAAAGCCTTTTTAATGAAAATGAAGTGGCTTTGGTGGAAGGCGGGGTTGAAACCTCCACTAAGCTTTTAGAATTGCCTTTTAACCATATTTTCTTTACGGGATCGCCGGCAATTGGTAAAGTTGTGATGGCAGCGGCGGCTAAAAACCTCACTTCGGTTACACTTGAATTAGGTGGTAAATCGCCAACTATTGTGGATGAAACGGCTAATATCGCTACCGCAGCTAAGCGCATTGCGTGGGGCAAATTTTTAAATAGTGGTCAGATATGCATTGCACCCGATTATGTGCTCGTGCATGAAAGTAAAAAAGACGCGTTTGTGGAAGCAGTGAATAAAACGCTGAATGATTTCTTTGGAAATAACGCTGCTGAATCACCCGCATACACGCACATGGTGAATGAAAAACACACGGCTCGGGTGGTGGGTTATATTCAAGATTCGGTGTCAAAAGGGGCTAAAGTACTGAGGGGGGGCAAAAGCGTTGAAAATGATAGTTATATTGAGCCTACTTTGGTGGGCGATGTACCGTCCGATTCCGCTTTGATGGAAAATGAAATTTTTGGACCCGTTTTACCCATTCTGACGTTTAAAAATATAGACAATGCACTAAAAATTATCAATGATAAAGAGAAGCCGTTAGCGCTTTATATTTATAGCAGCAGTAATAAAAACATTGATTATATCATGAAAAATACGCGGGCGGGCGGCTCGTGCATCAATAACAACGATATTCACTTTTTTAATACCAATTTTCCTTTTGGGGGCTCGAATAATAGTGGAATCGGTATAGCACACGGCTTTTATGGCTTTCAAGAGTTTTCAAATGCACGAGGTGTTTATCGCCAACATCTGCCGAGTGTATTGGAATTACTGGTGCCACCGTACAATAATTTTAAAGAAAAATTGATTGAATTGTCTATCAAGTTTTTTTAAGTATTGCTTCAATGACCGTACATCTATAAAACCATGCTATCAGCTAAATGACAGCATGGTTTTTATTTTTAATTTAAAACCCTAAATATTTCCAAAACACGAATTTTGCGAATTTAAACACGAATTTCACTAATTTACGTGTTGACAAGTGGCACTAAAATTACCGTTTGGGCAATTTATTCATAAAATTATTGAGTTTGTCAACACGTAAATTAGTGAATTTCGTGTTTCTAAAAAATGTATTGGGTATCAAATTTTTTAGAAGGTTTTTAACTATTTTGCACTTTCATATTGCCATTTTTAAAAAAAATATTATGCGCTCGAAAAGATATTCACTCCTTATTTGTGTTCTTTCAATTTTATTTTTTCAAGTAAAAAGTCAGGATTTGCGGACGCCTTTTGAAAAAAATAACGACCATTCGGCTACTTATACTGAGGGGGTGGCGTTTTATAAAACCTTAGCTCAGAAATATCCTAAATGGTTGAAATTGAGTGAGGTTGGGATGACCGATGCAGGTTATCCGCTTCACGTGGGCGTGGTGTCCTTTGATGGCAGTTTTACCCCTCAATTGGCTCGTCAAAGGCAAAAAGTCATCTTTTTTGTGAATAACGCCATTCACCCAGGCGAACCAGAGGGCGTGGACGCAACCATGATGCTTGTGAGAGATTATTTAAAAAATGCGGAGAATCAGCGTTTTATGAAAAATATTGTCCTTGTTTTTATTCCATTTTACAATATTGATGGCGTTTTGAATCGGGGTAGATTGAGCCGAGTCAATCAGAATGGACCCGATGATTATGGTTTTAGAGGGAACAGTAAAAACTTGGATTTGAATAGGGATTTTATTAAAGCGGATACTAAAAATGCTCAGACTTTTAATACGATTTTTAGTCAATGGATGCCGCATATTTTTATGGATAACCATACTTCCAACGGAGCCGATTATCAATATACAATGACTTTAATTGCTACGCAAAAAGATAAATTAAATACATATTTGTCTGATTATCAACAAAATAGCTTATTGCCTCGCCTTTTTAAAGATATGAAATTAAGGGATTGGGAAATGAGCCCTTATGTCAATTTTGAAGAAAAAGTAGAGGGTGGTTTAGTGGCTTTCCCTGATATGCCGCGCTACTCAACGGGTTACGCTGCCTTGCACAATTCAATCGGATTTATGCCTGAAACGCACATGCTAAAGCCTTTTCCGAGTCGTGTACGGGCTACTTATACTTTGATGGATTGCATGGTGAAAATAATGCACGATGATTATCGTAAAATCGTGGATGCTCAATTAAAAGCCATAAAAGATGTTGAAAATAAAACCCAATTTGATATTAATTGGAAATTAGATACGACCCGCAAAGAGACAATTCAATTTAAAGGTTTTGAAGCGGGATATAAGCCGAGTGAAGTGAGTGGTTTGCCCCGTTTGTACTACGATAGGTCAAAACCGTACGAAAAAACGCTGCCGTATTTGCCACATTTTACCCCCTCAGTATCAGTGGAAAAACCCGCGTTTTACATCGTCCCGAAGGCGTATAGTGCGGTGATTGATAGGCTTAAATGGAACGGTGTAAAAATGATACCCCTCAGTAAAGACACCGTTTTGGAAGCTGAATTTTACTACATAACTGATTATAAATCAAGCCCTAACCCTTACGAAGGGCATCACCCGAATAGAGATGTGAAACTGGAAAAGCGGACATTGAAAAGACAATATTATAAAGGTGATTTTAAAATTTTGACGCAACAACCCACGGCGCGCTACATCATCGAAACGCTTGAACCACAAGGGGCGGATTCCTTTTTTGCGTGGAACTTTTTTGACGGCATTTTAAATCAAAAAGAAGGATATTCAAGCTATGTTTTTGAAGATGTGGCTGCCGAGATTTTAAAAAAGAACCCTGATTTAAAGAAAAAATTAGAAGAAAAAAGAGCTTCTGACCCAAAATTCGCCGCATCCGCTGAAGCACAATTGGAGTTTGTGTATAAAAATACGGATTATTTTGAGCCGTGGTATCGGGTATATCCCGTGGCGAGGATTATGAAGAAGTGATTTTAATCCTTCCAATTTTTCAAAATAGCTTCAGCTTGGGTAGCAAACGTGCCTTTCTCTTTAGCAATACGTTGATAAAGAGCTTTTGATGTGGCTTTATTTTTATTTTGAAAATAGACATTTGCAGAATACCACAGGGCTTTTTCGTACAAATCTCCTTCAGTTTTTTGAGCTAAAATGCTGTTGAAAGTAGCAATAGCATTATCATAATCCTTTACTTGGAAGTAACTGATGCCTTTATTGAGGGTTTGGTTATCCACTTCACCAGAATTATTGGCTCTTGCTTTGCTCATCGATTTGGCAGCTTTTGGCGCAGCGGCTTGTTCCATTTTTTGAGCTTTGTATGTCTCTTGCCGATATTTGGCTTCTTCTCGCTTATTGGTTGATTTTTCATTTTCAGCTTGGTCAGTTAGCACCATTTTATCCGCCATTTCCTTTGATTTTGCGGTGGGCGCTGGCTCTGTGGATTGAGCGATATCATCCTTTACGGGTGCATTGGTAGGTTCTATTGGTTTAGCAACTTCATTTGTGGTAGTTGCTAA
>JANMYC010000662.1:0-2207 GCA_031381715.1 Saprospiraceae bacterium | reverse complement strand
CAAAAAAGCAAATCTAATCGCCTCAAATTGCAATCGTTTGTTTTATCTGTTTTTAAAAAGGAAAAATTATTGGCATTTTCAACATAGTGTTAGTTTGGCTGTAAAAGACAAAAAAATATACCGTTACCCAGATATTGTAATCGCTCCCAAATCAGACGATACCGATGATTATAATATAACGAAGCCCATTTTATTGATTGAAGTATTCTCCGACGGCTCTTCTAAAACAGACCATGAAGCTAAGTTGAAAGAGTATGCTGAAATGGAATCGGTACAGTATTATCTGATTATTTCACAATATGAAATGTCAGTTAAAATATACACACGTCAAGAAAAAGGATGGCATTACGATCATTTAATGGGTGCAGAAGATATAATTGATTTGCCGTTGTTGGGATGTCAATTAGTGCTGGAAGATATTTATGAGGAGGTGGATTTGGCGGAGAATAAGTCAGATTCGTAGTCAATTTCAAGTTTTTCTATCAAAAAGCCCAATACCGTTAATCCTCTCGGTATTGGGCTTTTTAATCAAAGGAAAAATAAATTCTACTTTTTCAAAATAAATTTCAATCTTTGCTTCATAGGAATTAATGAAAAATTAGAAAAACTCAACTGTTAGAAAGTCATAGATATATTAAAAACTATTTAAATAATCAATAGCACTCTCTTTACATGCAACGAGTTTTAGTGTTCGCCATTCTATTGTGGAGCATTCCAAGTTTTGCTCAATTCAAATTAGCCCGTCTTTTCACCGACCACGCTGTTTTGCAACGTCAAAAAACGCTTCCAGTTTGGGGTTTAACGAAGCCTAATGAAACCGTGGTGGTTACATTAGCGGGTCAAACACAACGTACAAAAGCCGATACGTCTGGCAAGTGGATGGTGCGTTTTTCACCATTTGAAGCGGGAGGTTCGCATAAATTGGTGGCGGTCAGCGCAAAGGATTCTATCGTTTTAAAAGATATTTTATTCGGCGATGTGTGGTTGTGCAGCGGTCAATCGAATATGGAATGGACTGTGGCGCAATCTAATAATTTTGCAAATGAAAAAAAGAATGCCGATTTTAATGAAATTCGCCATTTTAGGGTTGACCATGAGGTGACGATTGCGCCTAAAACGGACTTGCAATCGGGCGATTGGAAAATTTGCTCCGCTGAGACGGTGGGCGAATTTACGGGTGTGGGTTACTTTTTCGCTCGTGAAGTCTATCAAAAAATGAAAGTGCCGATTGGACTTCTGCACTCATCATGGGGTGGCTCGCAGATAGAAAGTTGGATTAGCAAAGAGGCTATGATGGCGTCACCTGAACTCAAAGAGTACGCTCAAATATTGCCCAAAACGTGGGAAGAAGCCGATGCTTACCACGATAAAAAGATGCGACGCCAATTATTGGGTGCTGATATTACCCCCTCAGTAGAAGACGAAAAAAAGTACCTTTCTGGCAATTATGACATCTCAAAATGGCTCGTGAGCAGTCCATTGGGGCAGTGGGACTGGAAAGGTGTTTGGGCTTTTAGAGGCAATGGTTATATGGCGCGCATGGTGGAGATTCCTGCAAACATGGTGGATGTAGAAACCACTTTGGCACTCGCTGAAAATGATAGCCGCAATAAAATATATATTAATGGTGAATTGGTGTTTGCGGGTATTATGAAGGGGGTACGTAAAATTATTGTGCCTTCTAAAACGTGGAAAGGGGGCCAAAATCAAATTATGGTTAAGTTCGGCAACATGATTGAGCAGCCGTGGTATGGCTTGGGGTTAAATGGCTCGCCAAATGATTTGTACGTGAGTGCGGGCAATGAAAGAATCAATATTGCCGATAATTGGAAATTGATGCCTTCTTTTGCTGATAAACATGAATATGTGCACTCAAGCAATAACGCAGGAACGACTATTTATAACGGCATGATTGCGCCGCTTTTGCCGTATGCGATAAAAGGTGCCTTGTGGTATCAAGGCGAATCGAATGCGGGTCGGGCGTATCAATATCGTAAAACATTCCCTTTGATGATTCAAGATTGGCGGCAAAAATGGGGCGATAGTTTTCCGTTTTATTTCGTTCAATTAGCCACTTATGGCGGCAACCAAGACAGCAATCAAGGCAGTAATTGGGCAGAATTGCGGGAGGCGCAAACTATGACTTTACAGCTACCACAAACGGGCATGGCGGTGACAACTGATATTGGTAATCCCAATGATATTCA
>JANMYC010000658.1:0-3204 GCA_031381715.1 Saprospiraceae bacterium | reverse complement strand
GTTTACCTTTCGCTTCTGTGAAGTCGATGCGCTTGGAAGTATCGACACTAAATATGTTATACCATTTATAAAAATTGTGAATTGTAGTAGCAATAGCCGTAGAATCGGGAATGGGCTGAGGGGTAGAAGTAGTTGCAGCTTCGCTTTTTTTAGAGGTTTCTTTACATGCAATCATCAGAGTGCATATGCTTAAAAGAAGTATAATTTGTCTCATTCGATAATGGTTTTTAATTAAAAATTTTAAAACCATACATAATTTTTTTAGCCACGAATTAACGAATTTCTCCAATTTAAATGTTGACAAATTAGAGCGAATTGCACTAATAAATTGCCTTTTTAGGGCAATTTCGAGAAATTAGATAAAATTTTGTCAACATATAAATTGGAGAAATACGTTAATTCGTGGCTAAATAACTTTTATGTATGGTTTTAAATTAAAAATGAACATTCTGGTTAAGTAGAGATTAGTAATCCGAAATTTCGGAATTTAAAACTTGCCTAATCTCTACTCTATCTACAAATTCTCAAACAAAAAAAGAGTCATATTGGTTATTTTGCCCCATTTCACGAACAGGTTCTTTGAGGGGCGCATTGAGGTCAAGGTTGTCATTTTTAAGGATGAGTTCTTGTTTGGCTTCGCCGAGTAAGAGAGAAGAGCCTTTTTTCTCCCATTCTTCAAGCATTTTCAAGCCATCTTCTTCGAAAACACCATTTTGTAAGTCAATGCCTTTCATGATTTTTTCACTCATATCCATAAATTGCTCCATTTCTCCCATTTTATTGCTCACATCATTGGCAATGGCTTCAAGAGCCATATCGAAGGTTACACGTTTGTCGGGATCACCTTTCAAAATACTCATTGCAGAATTCATAGCTGAGTGGCTGGCGAGGATAGCTTTACGCTCCGTTTCCTTCACCATTACTTGGTCTTTGAGGTCTTCCGCCATTACGTAACTCGTCTCTTGCATTTTGGAAAGGATGCGATACAGCGTTTCCATGCGCTTATATAAATCCTCCAAACGCATATTCGAATCCTGCAAACGTCCTGCCTTGCGGGTTTTCAGAATCATCTGAGCTTGTTGCTTTTCAGAATCTTTATATTTTGAAGCATCTTGCAGATTGAGTTGTATCTCTTTCTGATTGTTCACAATCAACTCTTTGAGTTTGTGCATTTGCCCTCTCAATTGGTTGATTTGCTTCGTCATTTTTGAAAGACTGCTCTCCAAATGATCGATGTAAGATTTTAGTACACCTATTGGGTCAATCCGCACAAAAAGCCCAGTAATTGCCCGCATAAAACTCTTGTACCCGAACCATATCAGATTACGGGCTTTAGGGTCAAGTATGACGTACACAATGGTGGAAAGAGCAATCAGCATCCCCGATAAATACAGTGTATTTTGAGCCAATTCTATCAATGTATCCATGTACGAGTAGAGCAAGTACCCGCCGCCAGCAATCATTGCCATTAAAAAAACCAGACCCGTTGCACCCTCAGGGCGTTCCCAAAAACTTTTAGGCTTTAATTGTTTAAATTCCATAATTGTCTATATCTCTTTGATTCTCACACTTTTATCTATTCTATACTGAGGGGGTCACTCAATAACCACCTCATGCTCTATAACTTTGCTTGGATTATATTTTATCGTTAATGAATCGCCTACTTTTAAAAGGCAATCACATATTTTAAAATTAAAATCCTCGTTATTCACTTTATAGGTATAAAAACAGCAATCTGATTTTAATGTTTTGTTGTTTACTTCTCTTTGAATTTGAGTCACAACCGCCATTGTTAATTGACCAGTTTGGTACATTTCATCCCACTTTTTATGAATATCAAAATAAGAAAAAACTAAAACCGCTGAACCTAAAATCAGTAAACTCATTATAGCCCATTTGGATAAAGTTGCTTTCTCTTTTGATTTTTTAATCATTTCATTGAAAATGTAAAACATAAACAATTCATAATCAATGCTTTATTTCAATTTTGCATTTTCAATTTTAAATTACTTAATCAAATGCGGCACAAATCTACTGCCATTATCCGTAATCATGGTATTTGATTCTCTGATGCCGATGCCGGCTGCCTCCTGCCCTATCACCCACGAACCTATCAAAGCATGATTGCCATCCGTTTCGGGCAATGGACAAAGCTGCTGATAGATAAAACCTTCTTCGCCGTATTCCCCATCAGTGTGCGTGATGTATTGATTGTTTTTAACAACCGTTACATTGGCACCTTCACGACTGAGTATGGGTTTTTTAACATAATCACTCAAATCCACACAATCGAAATACGCGGGCAATAGGTACGGACTTTCGGGGAAAAGTTCCCACAAAATAGGTAAAATTGCTTTATTGGATAGTATCATTTTCCAACTCGGTTCAATCCAATTGGTTTTATTCTTATCCAATACGATATTTTTACCAAAATCATCGAAAATCAGCCACTCATAAGGGTATAATTTGAAAATATTCCGAATAAAATGCCCTTGCAAATCCTTAAAAGTCTCTTTGCCTTCGTCCCAACCAATATCATCCATATATATCAATTTGGTCTTAAAACCCGCTTGAATGGCGGTATCTCGGAGGTATTCCGTTGTTGTCAAATCCTCAAGAGAGTCTTTAACGCAGCTGAAATGCAGGCTTCCCTCGTGCAAATACGGCTTCAAATACTTCCACGTTTCAATCAGTTTTTCGTGAACTGAATTGAATTGATCATTTTCAGGAAATCTATCTTCTAACCAATTCCACTGTACCACGCCCGTTTCAAAGAGCGAAGTAGGCGTATCGGCATTGAATTCCAACATTTTAGGCGTGCCTTCTTTATCAAAACTAAAATCGAAACGACCATAAATAGCGGGCGCATCACTCTCCCAAGTCGCTTCAATATGCGGCACAAACCACTTAGGAATGTGAAAAAGGTCATATTTTTTCTTTGAAACCACGTGCTCAACCGCTTCAAGACACATTTTCCACAACTCATTGGTAGCCGTTTCTATGGCGTCGATTTCTTTGATCGAAAACTCATAATAGGCACTTTCATCCCAATAAATACTATCCAGTGTGTGAAAACCAAAAACGATATTTTATACTTTCTCTTCCCAATCGGGGCGAGGGGTGATTTTTATTCGTTTCTTTTTTTTATGATTGTTGGGCAGTTTAGTAAACGCAATAATAATCGCTTTCTTTGAAAGCGATTAT
>JANMYC010000653.1:0-20838 GCA_031381715.1 Saprospiraceae bacterium | reverse complement strand
ATAGCAAGCGAAGGACTGGCAGATTACGTAGATGTTTTTTGTGAAAAAATAGCTTTTAGCATTGACGAAACTGACCAAATTTTAACTGCTGCTGCCAAATATGGTTTAAAACCTAAAATACATACCAATCAATTTAACTCTATGGGCGGTATCGAAACCGCTGTAAAGCACAATGCCGTATCCGTCGATCATTTAGAAGTGATGAATGATGCTGAAATAGAAGTTTTAAAAACATCGAATACCATTGCTACTTTACTCCCTACGGCTCCTTTTTTTCTTAATGACCCACACACACCGCCCGCTCGAAAACTCCTTGATGCAGATATCACCGTAGCTTTGGCGACTGATTATAATCCGGGAACGACCCCCTCAGTATCCATGCCTTTTGTGGTATCTTTAGCGTGTATTCGCTTGCGCATGACACCTGAAGAAGCACTCAATGCTGCCACAATTAATGGCGCTGCTGCAATGGAAATATCCAATACACATGGGAGTATCGCGGTAGGCAAAGTTGCCTCACTTATCATTACCAAGCCCGTTTCCTCATTGGCTTACTTACCTTACTCATTCGGGATGAACTGGATAGAGCAGGTTTTAATAGAATAATTTTGAAAATTTTTTTAACATAACTAATTGAAAATCAAATATTTACATTTATACGATTCTTTTTTGTTACTAAAAGAGAACTTTTACATCAATAACGATGTTTAAACACTGATATTTGATTATACTTTTGTATTTTAAAAACTCAATAAAAAACCTAATTATGGCAAATTCAATTATTCATAAATCTAACACCAGAGGCAATGCAAATCATGGTTGGTTGAACGCCAATCATTCATTTAGCTTCGCTAATTACTATAATCCTCAAAGAATGCATTTTGGCGTTCTTCGAGTTTTGAACGATGATATTGTTGCTCCATCAATGGGCTTTGGCACACACCCGCACGACAATATGGAAATTATCACTCTCCCTTTGCGTGGAGCATTACGACACAAGGATAATATGGGCAATCAAGCGGTTATCCAAGCGAATGAAGTACAAGTTATGTCAGCCGGCACAGGAGTGACACACTCAGAGTTCAATGCAAATTCGGATGCGGATGTGAATCTCCTCCAAATTTGGTTGTTCCCTAAACTTAGAAATGTACAACCAAGATATGACCAACGTTCATTTAAGCCGGAGAACAGGGTAAATGAGCTTCAAACAGTTGTCACTCCAATTGGTCAAGAAGAAGGTGAATCCGTTGGAATACATCAAGATGCATGGTTTTCTTTGGGAACTCTGGAAGCCAATATTGAAAAAACATATCCAGTCCGTTTGAAATCAAACGGCGTTTATATATTCGTCATCGAAGGAGATGTAACAGTTGATGGTAATTTACTTAATAAAAGAGACGCCATCGGAATATGGGATATTGATTCAGTAAGCATCAAAGCTGAAAGCAATGCGGAGATTCTCATCATGGATGTGCCCATGAATTTGAATTAATGCCCAACTAAAGGCTTCTTGAAATGCTAAAGCTGGTTTTGAACTGACAGGTAAAATAAAGCGTAAAAAGTTCAATTTGACTTGGCGTGTCGCTACCGAAGCAGGTCGCATAGTAGTGAGTGACGAGCTAAGAGTCGCTAACAATATTCAGTTGGTAAAGCAAGCTGCTTAATCAGATATTTAGACGATAGAATATTAGATATTAGATTTTTAAAAACTCTAAAACTCCGATGTCTAATATTCTACTGCCTAACAAAAGAGTCTATTAACTTTTGAAAGCAATAGACTCTTAAAAAAACTTATTTTGAACAAATTAAAGTTAGCCCAACTTCGGGTTTGGCTCTAAACCACCCCCTCAGTATAGTAGTAAATTTTTCATGCTTTTTGAAGACTCAAACGGATACTAATTTTAGAGCGCCAAAAAGAATATTTCATTGAAATACAAAGATGACAATAAATACAAGATAAATCAAAGCGATAATTCCTATATTTGCATAGATAAAATCTATCAAATATGAACCTGCAACAGTTAGACTATATAGTAGCCGTGGACAATTATCGCCACTTTTCAACGGCTGCTGAAAAATGTTTTGTTACTCAACCGACGTTGAGTATGATGATTCATAAATTAGAAGATGAATTAGATGTCAAAATTTTTGACAGGAGTAAACAGCCCGTTGTGCCTACTGAAATAGGAAGAGCAATAATCGAACAAGCGCGGTTAATATTAAATGAAACTGCAAGGCTGCGTGAAATAGTGAGTACTCAAAAGGAGACAGTTGAAGGGGAGTTACGCATAGCTATAATCCCGACCTTAGCCCCTTACCTGATGCCGCTTTTTGTAAAAAAAATGGCGGAAAGATACCCCTCAGTAAAATTATATATTTCAGAGATGACCACTGAAAATATCATCAACAAGCTTAAACTATCTGCCTTAGATGTGGGTATCATGGCAACGCCTACCAACGATAAAGATTTATTTGAAAATTTTCTATTTTTTGAAGAGTTTGTAGCGTATGCTTCTCAAAATGAAGCTATTCTATCCAAAAGATATTTACTGGCGAATGATATTGATGTCAATCGATTAGTTCTACTTGAAGAGGGGCATTGTATGCGTTCACAAGTCATCAATTTATGCGAACTCCGCCATGCAAGTTCTCGGATTAGTAATGTATTCTATGAAGCTGGAAGCATAGAAACACTTAAAAATATGATTGAAGTTCTTTCTGGTGTGACCATTTTACCTGAATTGGCCATCAGCAATATGGATGAAGAGCAACTTCAATCTGTCCGTTTTTTCAAATCCCCTGCGCCCGTTCGAGAAATAAGCCTTGTAACCCACCGAGCCTTTGTAAAAAAGAGGCTAATTGATATTTTAAAAACAGAGATAATGGATAATCTTCCTGAGAGATTTAAAAAAAATAAACCTTTTAACAGGATTGATATTTCTTAAAAAGAGATTAATCCACCATCTCTCTACAAGATTTATAGAGGTCGCTCCAATCGTTTCTATCTTTCACAACGGTCTCTAAATATTCAAGCCAAACAATTTTATCTTGGGTTGGATCTTTTACGATAGCTCCTGTGATACCTGCCGCCAGATCATGTGCACTGATTAAACCATTTCCAAAATGCGTTGCAAGGGCTTGACCACTGTTAATCACAGATATAGCTTCGGCAGTACTGAGGGTAGAAGTAGGAGACTTTAACTTCGTTTTACCATCTTCGGTAACGCCATTACGGAGTTCTCTGAATATAGTAACCAGTCGCTGAATTTCATGAATAGGAGCAGCCTCGGGAGGCAATTCAAGTGATTTTCCTATTTTTTCAACCCGATTTTGCACAATTTTCACTTCTTCTTCAAAATTAGAAGGTACTGGCAATACGACTGTATTAAAACGCCTGCGTAAAGCACTCGATAACTCATTCACTCCTTTATCTCTGTCATTAGCAGTAGCAATTATGTTAAAACCCCTTCGAGCAGCCACTTCAGTACCTAATTCAGGAATAGGCAATGTTTTTTCCGAAAGTAATGTAATGAGTGCATCTTGTACATCGCTTGGGATACGCGTCAACTCTTCAATGCGCGCTATTTTACCGTCTTGCATAGCTGTCATAACAGGAGAAGCCACCAAAGCAGCCTTTGAAGGGCCTTCCGAAAGCAGCCGAGCATAATTCCATCCATATCGAATTTGTTCTTCATTCATACCCGCCGTCCCTTGTACCAGTAAAGTAGAATCCCCCGAAATAGCTGCCGACAAATGCTCGGATACCCATGTTTTGGCAGTACCCGGCACCCCTAAAAGGAGTAAAGCGCGATCAGTTGCTAATGTTGCCACTGCAACTTCCACCAGACGGCGGCTACCATAATATTTAGGTTCTATTTCAAAACCCTTGAACTTACCTCCTAAAAGATAATTCACAACCGCCCACGGTGAGAGCTTCCAATTTTGTGGGCGGGGCTTTTCATCATTTTCACTCAGAAACTCTAATTCTTTTTTATAAATCTCCTCTGCATGAGGGCGGATGAGCTCGTTGATATTCATAGTATTGAACAATTAGGTTGTCTCTTGTTGTGTTATATCTGAATCATTATTAAACCCTTCTTCAGCACTTTTTACTGAGGGGGTGTATTCTTCTGACTCTTCTTTATTTTTAAAAGGTGAAATCTCTTGGTTAAATCGAATGAGCTTGCGAGCCAAAGTGACTGCGATAGATAAAGCAATAATTGAGAGAATAGCTAAACCTTCAAAAGACTTCTGAATAAGGAAAAAATCGTATAAACCATGAAAAAACACTGCTAAAACAATACCTGTAAGCATATATTGATCCCGTTTTTCGGGTACAAATTTAGCTAATCCTACGTAGGCTCCCATCATGGTTGCAAAAGCCGCATGTGCAGGGACAGCCGTAAAAGCCCGACCAATGGCTGTACTAATACCCCCATTTTCACCTAAAACATACAACACATTTTCGAGTGTCGCAAAACCCATACCCACCATAACGGCATATACAATGCCATCCATTGGCTCATTAAAAGCATCTTTAGGATAGGCATAAAAACGTAGAAATAAAAATTTGGAAACTTCTTCAGTCAGTGAAATAACAAAAAAAGTAAATAGGAATGTTGTTAAAAAGTTATCAGGATCCTCTGTTTCCCTAAAATATACTTGACCTAAAAATGCAGGAATAGTGCTAATACAGCCCCAAAGGAAGCAGATAAATAGCATATAATGTGGCTCTTTTTCATATTTATCTTGCTGATAAACCCAATAACTGATTGCTAAACCAGGGAGTATAGCCAGAACCAACAATAATAATGTCATTCTTAATTTTTGGTCAAAATAGTTTTAATTCAAAGTACTGCACAATTCCATAAAGTTACGAACAATTTTTACGGATTTATCCCTTGCCGTAAACATTCCCATGTGTGCTACTTTAGGTAGAATATGGACATCTGCAACGCGAGGCAAAGGCATCATTGCCATACTGATGGAGTAAGATACAGTCTTGTCTTGCTTACCTATTATCATTAACACTGGGCAATTGATATTTTCAACAACTTCTCTGTAATCAGGTCTATTAAGCATGGCTTCTTGCGCACCAATTATTGTATTGGGATGATATTGAGAAGCTTTGAAAATGAGGCTGTTAATAAGGAACTCATTACTTGTAGCAAATAGTTCAGCAAAAAGCTTTGGTATAATCTGCTTTACATATACGATATGCCCATTCGTTTTAATAAAATTAATGGCTTTTATGCGCTCTTCCTTTTTCTCAGGTAAATCCTCAAAAGGGTGAGAGTGGAATAAGCCTAAGCCTGTCAATACTGAGGGGTATAGTTTTGAAAATGCAACACTGACATATCCCCCGAGGGAGTGCCCTACCATAACACATTTGGAAATGCCTAAATCATCCAAAACCGCTTTTATACTTTCAGCCATTAGTTCAATAGAATGTTCTGGCAAAATATCTGATTCACCGAAACCACTTAAATCGGGGCAAATTACTTGGTACTCGCCTACTAAGCCCTTAATAAATGTGTCCCAAATAGTACTGTCCTCGCACAACCCATGAATGAGCATCAAAGGCTGACCCTTACCTTGTACTCTATAAGCTACTTTTCTACCTTTAAAATTTACGTATTGCATATACTTAGTTTGTCCTTTTTATATAATTGTACTGAGGGGTAGTCCCTTCCATTTTAAAATTGTAAAAATCGTCTTTTTTATTTTAAAATAAATCAGAAAGAAGTTTTTTAAATAGACCCTTTATCAGATATTTTATGCAAAATAACAGCTTTTAAACAAATTTGAGGTCAATAATAAAAAAAATTACGCCATGTAGGGCAAATAGAACCTTATTTTCTAATTTTACGATGTTGAAGCTTGCATTAGTTCAGTTACAACCTCGGAAACTCGTGTAATTTTAGGGAATATTGAAACAAAATATGGAAAATCTGTCACCTAATCAAAAGGCGTTTAATCGCTTAAAGAAAAACAAACCTGCATTATTAGGAATAGGGCTGATATTTTTTTCTGTCATCATTGCCATTTTTGGATATATAATCTCCCCTGACTCTACACCCAACGCCAATGACCAAATGCCCACTATCGCCCTCAAAAATCCTGGATTTGAAGCAAAGATACTCAAGGTTCGGAAGAATAGAGAAATAGTTGAAAGTTCAATATTAAGTCGTTTGTTTTTAGGTGCTGAAAATGAATTTGAGATGATGCCCATTGATTCATTTCAGATTGCAGGCGATTCTGTTTTTTTTAATAAATATAGGGGCGATAATATCCATTCTACGATTTTAAAAGAAAAAATACATTTAGCAGATATTGCCTACAATATACCTTTTGAAGACACTAAATCATTGGTAAAAAAAGAAGGTTTTTACTGCTTTGGCAATAAAAAATATGATATAGCCCAAACAAAAATTTTAGTAGAACAGCAGATTAAAACGCAAAAATTTTATCTCGGCACGGATAATTACGGCAGAGATAATCTTAGCAGATTAATTATTGGTGTGAGAATTTCGCTTTTAGTAGGGCTCATTGCAGTGATTATCTCCTTAACAATTGGTGTTTTATTAGGCGCATTAGCAGGCTATTTTGGCGGAAAAGTGGACGAGATTATTATGCTGGTAATAAATACTGTTTGGTCAATACCGACTATTTTATTAGTTTTTGCCATAGTTTTAGCATTTGGTAAAAGCGTTGGCATTATTTTTTTGGCAGTTGGATTGACTATGTGGGTAGATGTTGCTCGGCTTGTAAGGGGGCAAGTGCTGTCATTAAAAGAGATTTCGTTCGTGGAAGCCGCTCAAAGTATGGGTTTTAGTACTGGGCGTATTTTAATGCGGCATATTTTACCCAATATTTTAGGTCCGGTGATGGTGGTAGCAGCTTCAAATTTTGCAACGGCAATTCTGATTGAATCTGGTTTGAGTTATTTAGGATTTGGTATTCAGCCACCTACACCCAGTTGGGGAACCATGCTTAATGAAAATTACGGCTATGCTATCGGCGGAAAACCTTTTTTAGCCCTTGTTCCAGCAGTAGCCATTATGGTGATGGTGCTGGCGTTTAATCTTGTCGGGAATGGATTTAGAGATGCTTTGGACGTTAAAAGTAAAGATTAAGGCATCAGAATAACACCCCCTCAGTATTTTAATGAAATATGTTATTAAAATCGTTCAATTATTAATATTTTCACGAAATTTTTAATTCTATTTAACTGAAAATTTAACACACCTTGTCTAACGAAGATTTAGAACGTCAATTATTCCTCAAGCAGTTGCAGATAAACCGTTTGTTGGATATAACTCAAGCTATCAATAATAATGTGAAAGCGGATGGGCTGTTCGAAATGTATAAGTCATTTCTGAATTGGGAGTTGGGTGTGCGAAAAATGGCTCTTTTTATTGAAAAAGAAAATGATTGGTATTGTGCCTGTTCGATTGGTATTGAAAATCATTTCTTGAATTACGACATAAGACCCTCATTAGTATCGTTTGGCGTAGCCATCAAAAAGCTAAAAGGTATTACCGATGACCCATTTATAGAGCAATTTGATATGGTTATCCCCGTTTTTCATAAAGATGAAGCCATTGCTTACGCTTTTGTGGGAGAGTATGAATCAGGAGATTTCAGTAAAATACAACTTATCACTACTATCACTAATATCGTATCTGTAGCGATTGAGAATAAAAGGCTCTTCAAACGTCAAATTGAGCAAGCTCGTTTCAATCATGAAATGTCACTTGCTTCTGAAATGCAACGTTCGCTGGTGCCTAATGTGTTGCCTAAAGAAAAACTGTTTGATTTGGCCGCAGTCTATCAGCCCCACTTCGGTGTGGGGGGCGACTATTACGATTTTTTCAAATATAGAGAAGATAGATACTTATTAGTAGTAGCCGATATAGCGGGGAAAGGCTTGGCAGCAGCTCTATTAATGGCTAATTTTCAAGCTAATTTGCACGCTATCATTCGGCGCACCAATTCTCCAGAAGATTTCATTGACCAAGTCAATAAGGCGGTAGTCAGAATAACAAAAAGTGATAGATACCTCACGCTATTTGTATGTGATTTGGATATTAAAACCAATCGATTACGCTATATCAACGCCGGGCATATCCCACCGGTGCTTGTGATACAGGATAAAGTCCAATATTTGAGTAAAGGTTGCACTATTTTGGGCTATTTTAATGAGCTACCCAGTATGGAAGTGGGTGAAATATACCTTGAAGAAGATGCATTATTGTGTGTTTTCACCGATGGCATTACGGATGTACGCGACCCAGAAGGCAGTTATTTTAATGAAAAAATACTGGGGGAATTTGCCATCAGCAATGCTCAGCTTTCAGCAAAAGATTTTAATGAAAAATTGATGAGCAAAATTGAAAAATTCAAAGGGGATGAAGAATTCCCTGACGATATTACAGTGCTTACTTGTAAGTTCCTTAAGAGCGGTATGAAGAAAGACCCCTCAGTAAAAGAGGAGGTTGAGCAAAAAGTGAATGCTTAATTTAGGGCAAAAAAAAATGGCGACTATCTCAATAATAGCTGCCACTTAACAAATATAGAAGGACACAATTTTTTGCTTATTTATTTTGTCTTTAAATGCACTTTAAAATAACCGATGACATCCGCGATATCATCGGTTATTTTTTTGGATGATTAGTGATTTGCTTTTTTCACGGCTTCTTTAGTCGCTTCGCCTGCCTTTTCCATCTTATCACCTACTTTTTTAACAGCTTCTCCTGCTTTATCCATAGCAGCACCTGTTTTTGATTTAATTGTATCGCCAGCAGCACCTGCTTTAGAAGCAATAGAATCTTTCATCATTGCAGCTTTTGCAGCAGCAGAATCAGCAACGGCTGTAGCAGCACTTGCAGCAGCAGAAACAGCGTTCGATGCAGCATTTGCAGCATTGTCAACAGCTTTAGGAGCTTCAGAACATGATACTACACCAAATGCAGCAAGAACAATAAGGGTTTTTAAAGTGCTTTTCATTTCAAAATGTTTTAATAAATTTTTGACTAAATGAATGTTTTTTAAAGACAAAATAGAGACGAGCATTATTTCATCCGTCACACGACTTTTTCAGTTTTTCAAAGATTATTTTATCCTCAAAAAATGAGCTGTATTTTTATTCCTTAAAAAATCTATTTCAACAATTTTGATACTGTTTTCACGTATTGAAAGTTGAAATTAAAGAATAAAAAAAATCGGCAGCTCATTGTCTGGACTGCCGATTTGAGGTATCATTTTTCTTGATTTTTCTTAAAAATCAAGGGTTAATTTACATTTTATATATCCACTTTTGCATATTTTGCGTTGGCTTCAATGAAAGCCCTGCGTGGAGGTACTTCATCACCCATAAGCATTGAGAATATTCTATCTGATTCGATTGCATCATCAATGGTTACTTGCTTTAAAATACGTTCTTGAGGATCCATTGTAGTCTCCCACAATTGCTCAGCATTCATTTCACCCAAACCTTTGTATCGCTGCGTTTTCACAGAATCATCATTTTCACCTTTTGAGTAAATCCCTATGGCCTCACGGCGTTCTTCTTCGTTCCAACAATATCTGAATTGTTTTCCTTTTTGAACTTTATATAACGGTGGTGCCGCTACATAAATATGTCCATTTTCAATTAAAACCTTCATATAGCGATAGAAGAACGTCAAAATCAAAGTAGTGATGTGGCTACCGTCAATGTCGGCGTCACACATGATGACTACTTTGTGGTATCTCAATTTTTCGGTATTCAAATAACGCTCCCCCTCAGTATTTTCGGCAATACGAACACCTAAGGCTGTGAAGATATTTTTAATCTCCTCATTTTCATAGATTTTATGTTCTAATGCTTTCTCTACATTCAATATTTTACCACGTAATGGTAGGATAGCTTGAATATTACGGTCGCGGCCTTGCTTGGCTGTACCACCTGCTGAATCCCCTTCCACTAAGAATAGTTCCGAAGTTACGGGGTCTTTTGAAGCACAATCCGCCAATTTACCAGGCAATCCACCGCCTGAAAGCGTTCCTTTGCGCTGAACCATCTCACGAGCACGTTGTGCAGCGTGTCGGGCAGTAGCGGAAAGGATAACTTTATCAACTATTTTCTTCGCCTCATTGGTATTCTCTTCAAGCCAATATTTCAACGTCTCACCCAAAACTTGACTAACGATAGCCGTAACTTCAGAGTTACCGAGTTCGCCTTTCGTTTGACCCTTGAATTGTGGCTCGGGTACTTTTACCGATACAACCGCAGTCATACCCTCTCGGAAGTCATCCCCAGAAACAGTTTCTTTTATTTTTTTAAATAATTGATTGACTTCACCGTAGTTTTTAAACTCGCGAGCTACTGCACGACGGAAACCATTCACGTGTGTACCACCTTCACGCGTTGTGATATTATTGACAAATGAAAAGACGTTTTCGGTATAGCCTGTATTGTAGGTAAAAGAAATTTCTACTTCTACATCATCCTTTTTACCTTTTACGTAAATAGGCTCAGAGATAAGCTGAGAACGAGTTTCATCCAAAAATTTCACGAAACCTTTCAAACCTTCCTCTGAATAATAATCTTCGGTGTGGTAACCTTCGCCCACTTCATCTGAACGTTCGTCAATCAGTCGAAGTTTTAATCCACTATTCAAGAATGCCAATTCACGCAAACGATGTGCAAGCGTTTCATGTTTATATACTAACTCTTCAAAAATTTCACCGTCTGGCTTAAAAGTGATGGTAGTACCTGTTCTATCTGAATCTCCAACAATTTTAACATCAGATAAAGGTTTGCCTTGTGAATATTCTTGAACAAACATTTTACCCTCTCTATGAATTTCTGCTCGAAGATAGATGGATAAAGCATTCACACATGATACACCCACACCATGCAAACCACCAGATACCTTGTAAGTATCTTTATCGAATTTGCCCCCAGCGTGGAGAACCGTTAAAACGACTTCCAATGCAGATTTTTGTAATTTTTGGTGCATTCCAGTAGGAATACCCCGTCCATTATCTATAACCGTGATGGAATTATCCTTGTGAATAATAACCTCAATATTGTCACAATGCCCAGCAAGATGCTCATCTATTGAGTTATCCACAACCTCCCAAACCAAATGATGCAAGCCTTTAGTATCCGTACTTCCGACATACATACCCGGGCGCTTGCGTACCGCTTCGAGTCCTTCAAGGGCGGTGATATTATCCGCTCCATAACTACTCGTTTTGGGCTGTAATTCAGGTGTTTCTAATATATTTTCCATAAATGCAAAGATACGATTTTTTTACCTTAATCGAAACTTTTAAACGGATTTTAGCACCTTTTGTTGGGTGTTTTTGATAAAAAAAATACCTTTTAAGGGCTTTATACTGAGGGGGTACTCATGATTACAAATAATCAAATAAATGAATAGAATAAAATTGGCTTTACCTCTTTTTTATCGCTTTTTTTAATAGTAAAAATATTGTTTGAGCCTTTAACGCAACATCTTTTTTTAATTACAGTAATAAAATACTGCTGTATTCATTATCTAATTAAAACAATCTTTAAAATCATGAAGAAACTTTCTCTAACACTTGTGCTGACGATTAGCACACTCTTTCTATTCGCTGAAAAAAAACCAAAGCCAAATGCCGAGGTTATAGATAGCGCTCAAATCAGAGCCGAAGCCGTTGAAAAAAAAATAAATTATCAAATGGGCGATATTGTAGTGGGTGATAATCTGGCTAAAATAAAAGTACCCGCTGGATTTCGTTTTTTGGATGCAAAAGATGCGGAATATGTTATTTATGAAGTATGGGGAAATCCTAAAGGCGAGAACGAAAAGCTCTACGGCATGATAGTCCCCGAAAACATGGGGGTAACTGATGCGAATTGCTGGGCTTTTGTTGTCGAATATGATGATATGGGCTACGTAAAAGACGATGATGCTGACAAAATTAACTATGATAACCTTCTCAAAGAATTGCAAGAAGGCGAAAAAGAAGAGAACGCGGAACGCGTCAAACAAGGTTATTCTTCCATCCACATGGTTGGCTGGGCTCAGAAGCCCTATTATGATAAAAATAGAAAAGTGCTGCACTGGGCAAAAGAAATAGCTTTTGGTGCAGATACCGCTCACACTCTAAATTATAATATCAGAGTATTGGGCAGAAAAGGAGTTTTGGTTTTAAATGCAGTGGGTGATATGAATAAACTACCTGAAATCAATCAAAAGATTGAAGGGATGTTGAACAGCGTTGAGTTCAACCAAGGAAATAAATACTCAGATTTTAATCCTTCAGTTGACAAAGTAGCTGCGTGGACTATTGGAGGCTTAGTAGCAGGTAAAGTGCTGGCGAAAGTGGGTCTTTTGCGGTAATTCTTAAATTTGGGAAAATCATTATTTTGGGATTAGCCGCAGTAGGAGGCACTATTTGGAAATATATTACAGGTAAAAAAGGCGAAGAAAATGCCTAATTAGACATAAAAAGTGCTAAAATACTGAGGGGTATCCTTCTTTCCGAATTCGACGGAAATGAATGAATACCCCTCTTTTTATAATCTTATTTCTAAAAAATCTATTCAAAAGCTGCAGTCACTATTTGCTCTTGCTCCTTTGTATGAACTTTTACAAATCCAGATGCAGGCGAAGCGGAAGCTTTTCGACCTACGTATTTTAAGCCTAAATCATTATGGAATGTAGCTAAATGGAACCACACGCCATTGTTCTTCGGTTCTTCTTGAACCCAAAGGTATTCAGCCTTGGCATATTTCCCTAAAATAGCTTTCACTTGTTTTTCAGGGAAAGGATAAACTTGTTCGATACGAACAACCGCCACATCCGTAATATTATCAGCCTTTTGCTTATTTAGAAGATCATAATAGACTTTACCTGAGCAGAAAAGAACTTTTCTAACCTTATTTGCAGTAGTAATAGTGCTATCATCTATCACTTCTTTGAAACGATTACCCGTTTCAAAGTCCTTAATGTCCGATACGCAATCAGGATAACGCAATAAAGATTTCGGTGACATCACAACCAAAGGCTTACGGAATGGTCGAGCCAATTGACGGCGCATCAAATGGAAAAAGTTAGCGGGAGTAGTCACATTAGCAACTGTCATATTATTTTCAGCGCACAACTGTAAGAACCTCTCGAGGCGAGCCGATGAGTGCTCAGGTCCTTGACCTTCATAGCCATGAGGCAGTAATAATACTAAACCATTTTGGCGTTGCCATTTGGATTCACCCGCTGCAATAAATTGGTCAATAATGATTTGAGCACCATTATTAAAATCACCAAATTGCGCTTCCCAAATAATCAGCGGGTCAGGCGAAGCAAAAGCATAGCCGTACTCAAACCCCATAACAGCATATTCCGAAAGAAAAGAATTATAGATATAAAATTGCCCTTGCTTTTCTGCAACTGTGTTCAAGCGATTGTATTCAGCATTCGTTTCAGCATCAAAAAAGCTGGCGTGGCGGTGGCTAAAAGTCCCTCTTTTCACATCCTCTCCACTCAAACGCACATTTTTCCCTTCAATTAAAATTGACCCATAAGCCAATAACTCTCCGTAACCCCAATCCAATTTATTAGCTGCCAACAGCTTTTTCTTACCTTCTAAATAGCGTAAAATATCTTTTAATGGCGAAAACCCAGCGGGCAATGTCATCAAATGTTCTAATATTTTGTCAATACTTTCTCTTGAAATACCAGTTTCTGGAGACACTTCAAAGTCTTCATCCTCGGGGTCTTTCTTCAAACTGCGCCAGTTTTGATCAGATTCTTGATAAGCGTAAGGTAAATTCCCTTGTTTTACACCGGCCAAACGCTCTTGAAGGAAATCATCATATTCTTTCTTCAATTGCTCTGCAATATCCTTCGTGATTTCACTGTGGTCAGTCAGCTTTTGGATATAAATATCGCGCGGATTCAAATGGTTTTTAATTGTTCGCCACATCAAAGGTTGTGTAAATTCAGGATTATCACTTTCATTATGACCATGTTTGCGATAACAAACCATATCAATAAAAACATCATTATTAAACTCTTGACGGTAGGCTACTGCCAATTCACAAGCGAAAACAACGGCATCCGGGTCATCACCATTCACGTGAAATGTAGGTGCTTGAACCACATTGCCTACACTTGTTGAATATGTAGATGAGCGCGCGTCATCAAAATTAGTGGTAAAACCAATTTGATTATTAATAACAAAATGTATCGTTCCGCCAGCATAATAACCTGGCAATTGACTCATTTGTACTACCTCATATACAATACCTTGACCAGCCGCCGCCGCATCGCCGTGTATCATAATCGGCAAGATACGGTCGTAATCACTACCATATAAAATATCCGCTTTAGCTCTTGCATAACCTACAATCACTGGGTCAACAGCCTCCAAATGAGATGGATTGGGCAATAATTTCAAGTATACCGTTTTTCCACCTGGCGTTTTCACCTGAGATGAAAACCCTAAATGGTATTTCACATCACCACTTCCATGACTTAGCGCTGGTACTGCTTCATCAAATTCATTAAAAATATTATCGTAGGTTTTACGCATAATATTGGCTAAAACATTCAAACGACCTCGGTGTGCCATGCCAATCACCACTTCCTCTACGTCGCTATCCGCACCTGTATTAATTATGGCATCCAAACCAGGAATAGTTGACTCGCCCCCTTCCAAAGAGAAACGCTTTTTGCCCACAAATTTTTTACCTAAAAACTCTTCGAAACCCGCCGCTTCATTGAGTTTCTCTAAAATACGACTCTTTTTTTCTACACTGAAACCTTGACTATCAGATAAAACACGTTTTTCAATCCGCTCTCTCAACCAATTGCGTTTTTCATGATTTTCGATGTGTGAATACTCAAAGCCCATATCTCCACAATAAATTAAATTTAATTGCTCTACAATTTGGCTCAAAGTCGCATTTTTCAAGCCCAATACTTCCCCCGCATAAAACACTTTTGAAGAATCAGCGTCTGTAAGCCCGTAGTCAGCCGGGGTTAAGCGAGGCTTATGGTCACGGCGTTTTTTAATCGGATTAGTGGTAGATAACAGATGCCCTCTGTGGCGATAACCATCTATCAACATCATTACCGCTACTTCCTTTTGAGGTATAGTGCCTACCCCCTCAGTATTGACTGCTGCGGTAGTGCCATTGCTATGCCCGTTGCCGTTAGTACCAGTACCCGCATAATCAAAACCTTTAAAAAACATTGCCCACGATTGGTCTATCGAAGTGGGGTCATTTGCGTAGTCTTTGTACAATCCTTCAATATATGATGGATGTGCATTTGCTATAAATGAAAAATCGCTACTCATCTATGATGAAATTATGAATGATTTAAAATGAGACTTTTCATTAAAAGTCCTTTATTTTTTACAGTTTTTGTTACCTAAATCTATCCCAAATCAAATACATATAGAAACCTATATGTAAAGATATTACAATTTCCTTAAAAGAAAAATTATAAAACGGGCTTGCAAAGTTAATCGCTTTTTAAACGTATAAAATAGTAAAAATGATGAATTTATCATAAAAAAATGAAAACTAAAATAAGCCATTTTACTTTTTAGAGAACCCCTCAGTATCGCAGGATACTGAGGGGTTCTCTAAAAGACGACTTAAATGATAAATTACCCTTATAAAAATCGTTAAAACTAACTCCTTTCTTGAAATTTACTCCAAGCTACCTCTGCCAAATCATCCGTTAGCTTTTCAATATAATAACTACCCGCTGCGGGATCAGCCACTTTACCCATATAACTTTCCATTTGTAAAAGATGTTGTACATTCCGAGCAATTCTATAACTCAAACCAGAGGATTTCTCCTCTACGGCATCGCTCGGATCAATGGATAACACATCAATGCCACCCATTACTGCACTCATTGCCTGAGTCGTTGCTCGTATTTTATTGGTATGGACATTCTCAGTCTGAGTAGCCGAAGATACGAATGCCCATAAAAAAGGGATCTCCGCTTCCAAATCATAAGCCCGCAGCACATTGCCCCAAAGCAGCTTGAACGCCCGCAATTTTGCTATTTCAATGAAATAACTGATACCAATATCAAATCTGAACATTATTTTTTTGCTAAAATGAGCTATATCAAGCCCCCTTTCTTGTAATTTTTTAATATAAATATTGGCTGCAACCAGTGCATTAGTCAATTCATCTACTACGTTTTCAGAACCTTTAAAAAATCTTGAAGCATTCAGAGTCAGCACTTTGAATTCTGGAAGGTTCACATGTGCCCATTCCACAACATCCGTCACAGCTTTAACATCATAGCGACCATCAGCAAAAGGATCATATAAAATCCCCCCCCTCAGTATTGAAGCCTCAGAAGTTTCATTTTTTTTATCCGCTACTTTTTTAAATGTTTTTAAAAAAGAAAGCGGACTAATGTTTTCGGTTATTTCATTAAAATAAATAGAAATATATCCTAATTCAATATTCTCTAATAATACATCCAGTTGACTTTCTGAAGGGTAATCTGAAACCTTAAAATTGAGCGCGTTAGCACCTCCCATCAGAGAAGCCAAAGCTTTATGGTTGGCTTTTTTAAAATCCTTATCTTGAACATCTATACTTTCACAAATAAGCCATTCGTTTCCAGCTTTACTCGTTATTGCGGGGTAGGATTCATCAAAGTCGTCGGCGTGTGCAAATGGATCTATACTGATATTGGGTATTTCCCAAGTCAGTTCTGATATCGGGCGACCCTTAAGGTCTTTCTCTATTTTTTTCAACCAATCAAATTTTGATGTTGTTGAAAACTCTGAAAATAAATTCTGTTCTGACATTTTTAATGTTATTTCTTAGTTAAGTAGGCGTAAAGAAATAAACGCTGCTATCGTCGGGCTGAAAAACATACAAAATGCGGAGCAAAGCGGAGTATTTTGTATGTTTTTCAGAGCCGACTTAATAAGATAGCAGTGTTTATTTTAGCCCAACTAATTGTTTAAATAAAACAATACAATCCATTCGTGACATTTCCTAAAATGAAAGTCTCAATTGTAAAGCAATATCAAAGGTAAACAGTTTTGTTTAACTCCTTTTTATACAATATTGTATTTATTCAAATTCCATTAAAAATCTTTCAATCCATGATAAAACGATTCATTATTCCAGTATTTTTTATCTTTTTTGCCTTCATTACTGAGGGGGTAAGCCAGCAAGCCGCAAACCCTAAAGTCACACCCAAGTCAGCTAATTCTCATCAATTAAAAACACCCGTAAAGAGAAATACAGTACCCACTACAACAACCAAAGTGGCTTCAATACATTTCGATAAGCAAAAAGTAGATTTTGGAACTATCAAGGAAGATGCTATCTTTGAAACATCTTTCGAATTCACCAACACAGGTAATGCTGATTTAATCATTATTGATGCAGAGGCAACTTGCGGCTGTACTTTACCAACTGTTCCGAAAGAGCCTATCAAGCCAAGTAAAAAAGCTAAAATAAACGTCAAATACACGGCTCTAAATAAAGTAGGCCCTCAAATGCCAATCATTACAATTATTACGAATGGTTCACCTTCTTCTGTAAAACTACAACTTGAGGGCTGGGTGGAGCAAATACCGGGCGGTGTTACTAAAAACTAAGTATTTTTTTCCCATACTTTAAATAACAAAAAAGCCTTTCTTTTTACGGAAAGGCTTTTTTGTTATGCAAAACTCAGATTGATATCAATCCTCATCATCTTCTGTAGTACCAACTTCTACTGGAATTTTAGAAGGTGCTTCTGCAATTTTAGCCCGTATTTCAGCTTCCATTTGCGCTGCCACTTCTGGATTATCCAGTACAAATTGCTTTGCAGACTCTCGCCCTTGAGCAATTTTAGTACCTTTATAAGCATACCAAGCCCCTGATTTTTGAATAATATCAAGGTCGGCACCCAAATCTACTATTTCACCTGCCTTAGAAATACCTTCTCCGAATATAATATCAAATTCAGCGATACGGAAAGGTGGTGCCAATTTATTTTTCACAACTTTTACTTTCACGTGGTTACCTGTCAAGTTGCCATCTTTATCCTTAATTGCAGAACCCGATTTACGAATATCCAAACGAACAGACGCGTAGAATTTCAAAGCATTACCGCCCGTAGTCGTTTCTGGATTACCGAACATGACACCAATTTTTTCACGCAATTGGTTAATGAAAACGCAGCAACAATTGGTACGACCAATAGAAGCCGTTAATTTACGCAATGCTTGAGACATCAAACGTGCCTGTAAGCCCATTTTTGAATCACCCATTTCGCCTTCTATCTCAGCGCGCGGAGTCAATGCCGCAACAGAGTCAATGACAATAATATCAATTGCTCCTGAGCGAATCAAGTTTTCGGTAATTTCAAGTGCTTGCTCGCCATTATCTGGTTGAGAAATCAACAAATTGTCAACATCTACACCCAAAGCTTCAGCATAAAAACGGTCAAAAGCATGCTCAGCATCCACGATAGCGGCTACACCACCTTGCTTTTGACACTCAGCAATCATGTGAATTGCCAAAGTCGTTTTTCCTGATGATTCAGGTCCATATATTTCAACAATACGTCCTTTAGGAACACCGCCACAGCCTAATGCAATATCAAGACCAATAGAGCCCGTTGAAATAGTTTCAACCTCTAATACTTGCTTCTCTCCTAAACGCATTACCGTACCTTTTCCGTAAGTTTTATCTAAGCGATCCAAAGTCATTTGTAACGCTTTTACTTTTGAATCTTTCTCTTTATCGTTTGCCATTTTTTTGTAATTAAAATTATTTTTTTTTTGTTTTAACTATTATAGCACAAAAATAAACATTTTGTTTTTAAAAACAAATTTTGTTTAATTATTTTTAAAACTTTTTTTTTGTTTTAAGTATTTTAAAATGAAAATAAAACTTTTGAAAGTTGATAGTATAATAAAAATTCATCAATAATACAACATAACAAACTGAAAATCAATACTTTACCACCCCTCAGTATTTCGCCGTTTATTAAGTTATTCATTGAACTTAAAACAATTTCACACCAATTATTTTTTATTTTTAATTCTATTCAGGCCCGCTTTTGCAGATGCATGCAACGAATCGGAGTAATCATCAGGGTTTAATGCCAAACAATAATTAAAAAACTGGCGTGCTTTTTCATATTGTTTGTACTCTTCATAAATAATTCCTAACTGCAAAGACGCATTGCAAGCAAAATAATATTTAGTTTGCTTACCTGCCTGAATGGTTTTATCATAATACTGAATAGCCTCATTGCTCTTTTTCAACATCTGGAATACTCTACCCATTCTGTACATGTATTCGAGCTTATGCGCTTGATTGCTAAAATCATTTTCACTCTTTGCTTTTAAATAATCTAAAGCTTTTTGATAATAGCCACCGTCAAAATAAAGGCGGGCTCTTAATAAATTAGGCTCTGGTGTATTATAAGTTTTGGCTTCTTTTAGGGCGTTTTTATCGCCACCTATATCATCTCGTCCAACGGTTTTACAGTTTTCAATAAAAATTTTATAGCCATCCCAGTTACCCCTCAGTAATTCGAACCAAGCGAGGCGTTGAAAACCTTCTTTGAGATAATTTCTACCTTTAAAATAATAAACGTACTTTTTAATGTAAAAATCAGCATCACCATCCCCTCTGTACATCTTCGCTTGCCCCAACATATAATCCAAAAAATAAACTTGTAAAAAACCTGCATCGGTGGGGCGACTCTGTAATATTTCAATCGCTTTATCATTGCGTCCCGTTCTCATAGCTACGTTAGCGAGCGCAAAACAGTGAAGTAAGTTTTCTTTGGGCTTCAATTTACCATTATTCATGATACTCCAAGCCGATTCACTTCTGTTATTAAGATGCAGCATCAAAAAAGCGTACATTACCATCGCCTCGGACTCAAATACATAATCATTGGATTTTGAATAATTGATGACTTCTTCGATTTCTGAAAGACCTTGCTGTATTGTCCCATTCATGCCTAATACGAGTTTGGCACTCCATTTATATTTATCTGGAATAGTCCCGACCACCGCATGAAGCACACCCAACGTCATTTTATTGGCAATAAATGAAGGGAATTTCTTTTCGTTTTTCTCAAGTAGTTCGTAAGCCGCGCTGGCAGAATTTAAAGCAGAAAGATAATCCCCAAATTTCACCTTGTTCATAGCCCAAAAAAGGCGAATTTGTGCTTGTGTAAATAAATAATACGGTGATTGGGCATCTCCTTTTTGGATTGTGCCGATGCGCTTACTTTCGTTTGCGCTGTAACGGTCATAGTCAGTTTTCTCTTCTGTTATAAATATTTTAATGCACTCAAGATGGTTTTCAACGTAATGAACCACCAAATTTTCAGGGTCATTTTTACGCAAATCAGCAATAAGTGAATAAGCTTCATCAAATTTCAATGCCAGCGTTTTATCGTAAGCCTTACGCGCCAAAGGCGTAAATTCAAACCGCCCAACCGCCAATAAATCACTGACAATCAATAGAATAGATAAATTTAAAAATAGTTTTATGTTTTTCATTATTAAAATGAAATTAAATTTTTCAAGCGCTTAAAAATCGGAAGAATTTTGTTTAGAAATCGTAAAAATCTATATTTTGAGTGCTGATACTGAGGGGTCTTTATTTCTGAGCATTGGCTACTAAATATGCTGCAACTACTCCGAAAATAATATTGGGTACCCAGACACCGACTATAGCAGGCACATCGGGCTGCATAGCAAAAGTTACTGAAAATTTGGATAAAAAGATAAAAATAGCACCCAAACCAATACCTATTGCTAAATGTAAACCGATTCCCCCGCGTACTTTACGAGCAG
>JANMYC010000646.1:0-2345 GCA_031381715.1 Saprospiraceae bacterium | reverse complement strand
AAGAAAATACCCTTTTTACCAATGTGGCTATCACACCCGATGGTGATGTTTGGTGGGAGGGCATGACCAAAGAAATACCCGATGGATTGATAGATTGGACAGGTAAACCTTACGATAAACCAGCGGTACAGTCGTGCTTCTTCGACCCCCAAATATAAAGGCTCGGATGCGCACGCCACCAGGGTCTTCCCAACGTGAATCAATAACAGGATTTTGATAAGCGGGGGCAGTAAAACGTGAATTAGGATGTGCGGCGGGTTTGCCACTTGTTTTATCGTAAGGTTTACCTGTCCAATCTATTAATCCATCGGGTATTTCTTTGGTCATGCCCTCCCACCAAACATCACCATCGGGTGTGATAGCCACATTGGTAAAAAGGGTATTTTCTTTAATGGTTTCCATGGCATTCGGGTTCGTTTTATAATTCGTTCCCGGAGCCACCCCGAAATAACCAGCCTCTGGATTAATGGCGTATAAACGACCATCCGCACGTGGTTTGAGCCACGCAATATCATCACCCACGGTCGTTATTTTCCATCCATCCAACTCTTTTGGCGGAATCAACATCGAAAAATTCGTTTTACCGCAAGCACTTGGGAAAGCGGCGGCGATATACGTTTTTTCACCTTCGGGACTTTCAGCACCCAAAATGAGCATGTGTTCAGCCAACCAGCCTTCTTCATTAGCCATACTCGATGCAATGCGCAGGGCAAAACACTTTTTACCCAATAAAGCATTGCCGCCGTAACCTGAGCCGTAAGAAACAATCGAACGCTCTTCTGGATAGTGCACAATGTATTTCACTTTCGGATTGCAAGGCCATTTTTCATCCTTTTGCCCTTCTTTCAAAGGCGCACCAACGGTATGTAAGCATTTTACAAAGTTGCCATCTTTACCCAAAACTTTCAAAACCTCATTACCCATGCGGGTCATAATGCGCATATTGGTCACCACGTACTCCGAATCCGTAATTTCTACTCCAATTTGAGAGAGCGGCGAGCCAACTGGACCCATACTGAACGGAATGACATACATCGTGCGCCCTTTCATGCAATCATCTAAAAGCCCTTTTAGGGTGTTTTTCATCTCTTTTGGAGCCACCCAATTATTTGTAGGACCCGCATCTTCCTTGCGCAAGCTACAAATATAAGTACGGTCTTCCACCCTTGCCACATCGCTTGGGTCTGAAAAACAGGCGTAACTGTTGGGTCTTTTTTCATGATTGAGTCGGATAAAAGTGCCTCTATCCACGAGTTGTTGAGCGAGCTGGTTGTATTCCTCCTCTGAACCATCGCACCAATGAATAGAATCGGGATTGCATTGCTCGGCAATGTCTTTAACCCATTGAAGCAGCTCCTTGTGCTTCACATGGTTAGGATAATCTTTCTTCATACGCTTATTTAGTTAAGACACAAAAAAGTTTAAAAATGAAACCACGAAGGTTTTCATTTAAAAAGGTGAAAAATTTAAAATTTGGTTGACGTAAAATTAGAAAGCAAAGTTACAACCTCCTTTCCAGTATAGAGACTGATAAAAATCATTTCTACCTTAAAAAAAAGACTAAAATTGAAAATTTGTTGAAAAAGCCGATTTTTTTGAGATTTCACAGAATTTTATTTCAAATAAAACAATTTTTAGTGTTTTAATTTTGAAATCACGGGTAGTGCGGAACGGGAGTTCCGCTTTACTTTCGGTATCGAATCAATGGGTAGACACTGCCTGCTTCAAAAACATCTTGCCCTCTTGGCAGTTCCAAAAAACCATCAGCATCATTCAAGTTGGCTAAATCACCTGAGCCATGACCTGCTAAAGGTTGTGCTCTAAGTACCCCCCCCTCAGTATTTTGAAGTTTTACGGGAATAAAATAGGTTAAATCGGGCTTAAAATTCACTTTTTCACCCAATACAGCATACTCAATTTCATTTCTAAAATTTAAACACTCTTTAATAAAAGGCAACACATATTTGCAAGCGCATAAAAAAGTAGATACCGGATTCCCCGGCAATGCAAAAATCACGTTTTTTTCGTTAAAAATGCCAAACCAAAACGGCTTACCTGGGCGTTGAGCCACTTTATGAAACAGTTTTTTAACCCCCAAATTATCCAAAGCTTTGGGTACAAAATCAAATTTACCCTCGCTCACAGCACCGCTCAAAATCACAATTTGATATTCTGAAAGTATTTTTTTTAACCCCTCAGTAATCGCCGTTTCATCGTCATTAAAATGAAAAAGGTCGCTCGAAATTTTAAACTCAGTTTCTAAAAGTGCTGCCAAGGCATATACATTCGAGCGGCGAATTTGGTGTAAAAGCGGCGTTTCATCCACATCTACCAATTCATCGCCC
>JANMYC010000625.1:0-1571 GCA_031381715.1 Saprospiraceae bacterium | reverse complement strand
GGTGATAGATTATTGGACGGATAAGTAGGTTTTTATACAATTAAAAATGGGTTCAGAATGGGACGATGCGCCTTTCTGAACCCATTTTTAAATTAGACTCTTGTCATTCTGAGCGTAGCAAAAGAATCTGAAAATATGCTTTTAATAGGTTATTCAGATGCTTTCGCTACGCTCAGCATGACAAATAATGATATTTCAAAAAATCACTTTCTCACTTTCCCCGTCAAAACGCTGGCTTTTGAATTGAATGGATTGCCCGACGACCTTCTGAAAGAAACCACTTGCCCGACGTGCCACACTGCATCTTCTATGGGTCCATTGATTTGATTCCAGAATGGGTATTCGGTGGTTTTATCCCCATTTTTAAAAACAATTTTATAGTCTTCTAATTTTCCTTTGCCTGATTTGAGTATATCGCTCGCCATTTTAAAATTTTCAAGAGTTTTACGTCTTTTTATTTCAAAACTAAGAGCGGAAGTTTCCTCTCCCGTACGTGTATTCACTTCATTTTTCAAAGAATAGATAATTACGGTCGATAAACCCAAAATATGGTCAATAGTTTCCTCCGAGGTTCGGGCTTCGGGAGTAGGTCTAAATTTGAGATCTTCGGGGCGCAAACCCTCAGTCGCCCAATAAAAACGAAAACCTACCCCATCAATCATACGTGCCACTACTGATTCAGCTGTGTATTTTTCGGGATAATTGGGTATTTCATAATACGGTAAAGTATCCATTTTAAAAGATAAAGGTGTTGAAAATGCATTATTAAAAAAGCTAATAAAAAACAAAATAGGAAGAAGAAATTTCATGATATTTCAAATTGAATTAAAAAATTGGTTGAGTTTAAAAAGGCTGTTTTGCTAAGAAGTGGTTGCTTTAAAATGTCAAAAGTAGTTAAGCCGAATTTGTTAGCTTTTGCCTTCATAAAGTGATTTTATCTTTTGTATGTTTGCATAGTTTTCGGGCTTATACAATTTCTTTATTACATCCAAAGGTAATATTTTCTGACTTGCTATTCTTTCAAAAACGTACTTTAATGTACTAATGTGTATTGCAGAATCTAATTTAAAACTATACTTAACTTGCTCATTATCAATGGTTAAAAAAGAAATATAATTTTCAAATCCTGCCGATTTATTGGGACGATAATTTCCACTTCCTCTATATTCCTGCTTTCCTTCATAATCTTGATAATCAATTTTTATATTTTTTATCTCTTTCCAGTAATACATTTTTTCTCCAATTATAATTTTTTCTTCGTCTATCTCTAACAAAATTTCTTCATCGTATGTATATATTTCTTGTTGCCAAAAGCTGAAAATTTTAATTAAAATTGGAAAAAACAGCAAAATACATATTAAAATTGTCCAAAAAGGATTATTTATTATAATTTTTTTTGATAATAAAAACATTACAATTATCGCTGTAATCTGACTTCCATAGGCTATTTTATTACGGGGGTATTTATTTTTCAGCCCGATATAAATATTTGTTTTAAAGTTCATCTTCAATAATTTATATTCAAAAAGTAGATAAAAATAGTTAAAATTTATCAAAAATACTGAGGGGGT
>JANMYC010000618.1:0-2820 GCA_031381715.1 Saprospiraceae bacterium | reverse complement strand
GTAGCAATTGCAGGATAGGTATTGCCACTTGAAAAGTCACGTTTTGAATCTGTCCCGATTAGGGTATTAACCATTTCTTCGGGTTGAAACGGCGCTTGTGCTGCAACCGAAAGACAGAGGCTGCAACATAAAAATAGGGCGATTTTTTGTATCATCTTACTGTTCCAAAATTTACTGTTTAATTTTAAAATTATACTTCCCCGAACCCAATTTTACAACAAGCCTATCCCCCTCAGTATATTCGACTAAAATCCGATATGCCGTCTGCATTTTATTGATACTTTTTTACCAAACAATATCCATCTTTTCACCCACTTTTAAAGCGATTTTTTTAGTTTGATTATTATAAACCAAAGTCGCATTACCGCCATTTTTTGATGAAATAACCGCTTTCTGCAACTTTTTATCTTTCCAAATCATCGAAATTTCAAAACCACCCCGCGCACGTAAACCGCTTACCGAACCATCTGCCCTAGCATCGGGCAAAGCGGGTAATAAATGAATAGTGCCTGTGTGCGATTGCACGAGCATTTCAGCAATACCTGCCGTTACACCAAAATTGCCGTCAATTTGAAACGGTGGATGGGCATCAAAAAGATTGGGATAAGTGCCGCCGCCTTTCATTTTAGGCACATCGCTTCTAACGATTTTTAGCAAATTGGTGATGAGTTTAAAAGCATGATTGCCATCTAATAGTCTTGCCCAAAAGTTCACTTTCCAACCCATTGACCAACCTGTGGCTTGGTCGCCTCGACGTTCTAAAACACGTTTTGCCGCTGCGAAAAGCTCGGGTGTGTGTTCAAGACTAATTTGGTCGCTCGGATGCAAGGCGTATAGATGCGAGACGTGGCGATGCTGAGGGTCGGCTTCTTCAAAATCTTCTGACCACTCTTGCAACTGCCCATATTTGCCAATTTGATAGGGTAATAATTTTGTTAGATGCTGTTTTATGGTGTCTGAAAAAGCATCTTCTATGTTTAAAATCTGGCAAGCTGCCACATATCGGGTAAAAGATTCTCGAACAATTGCCATATCCATTGTTGCACCAGCACTAAAATTCCCTTCTTTTTTACCGTCATAGAGAAATTGATTTTCGGGCGAAAGGCTCACGGGCGTAAGTAAATAACCCTTGTCATTTTCGACCAACCAACCGTCGTAAAATTGTACAACGCCTTTCAACAAAGGATATACCTCGTTTTTTAAGAAAATTTTATCGCCACTGTACAGGTAATGCTCCCAAAAATGCGAAACCAACCAACCGCCCGCCATGTTCCAAAACGAACAATTACAATTGTCAATAGGCTCGGCGTGTCGCCAAATATCCATGTTGTGGTGCGCCACCCACCCCTCAGTACCATACATGTTTTTAGCCGTTTCTCTGCCATTTATAGCCAATTCTTTGGTAGCTTTGAAAAAAGGCTCTTGACATTCGGCTAAATTGGTGAGTTCGGCGGGCCAATAATTCATTTGGGCATTGATATTTATGGTGTAACCGCTGTTCCACGACGGAAACAGTTGGTCGTTCCAAATACCTTGCAAATTCAATGGTTGCCCATTCGAGCGAGACCCCGCTATCATCAAATATCTACCAAATTGAAAATACAAAGCTGCCAATGACGGGTCTTGCCCATTTGAAAATAATTCAACCCGCTTATCAGTTGTACTTTTCGACTGCTCCGTTTCTGCACCCAAATTGATTTTAACTCTATCGAAAAGGTTTTTATAGTCCGCTAAATGCGTTTTATACAAATCAGCATAGCTCTTTTTTTCAATTGCTTTAAAATATTGCGCTATTTTTTCACTTGGATTGACCCCCTCCCCGATTGGCATCGGGATAGGGCTTTTATCAAAACCATTATAACTTGTAGCCGCAATCAGTGTGAAAACGACTTCATCCGCATTTTGAATAATGATTTTATCGCCTTCCGTTTTCAGCATACCGCCTTTAATACTTGTTTTGACTTGGGTTTCAAAAGCCATTCCTAAGCCGCCAATTTCCGTATCGTAGAGTACCTTTTTAGCATTGGGTTTTCGATTGCCTTTGGCATCGAATAATTCTGGATATTTATGCTGGTCGCCTAATTTTTCAACATCTTCAAGTGTTCGCCTCAAAGCAAAACCTGGGGCTTTTCCTTGCATAACGAGGGTATTCCCTTTCGCAAAATATTTAGCTGTGGGCGTGTGCGGCGTGGAAAAATGGAGGGTACAGTTGATTTTAGCATCTCCAGTTTTACTTAATTTTACAACAATCACATGGTCGGGATAATTGGCGAAGTATTCTCTTTTAAAAACCGTATTATCCACCTTATAACTTACGGTTGATGTTGCTGAAGAAATATCTAAAGTGCGTTGATAATCGGTGATTTTACCATCTTTATGGTCAAAATCAATCCAGAAATTGCCCATGGGTTGATACATTTGGTGATTTCTGCCCAACCATTCTTTTTTTATAATCGCTTGTGCTTCTTGGTATTTTTTAGCATTTATTAAGTCCGTAATTTCTTTATAATGCTTTCTGACATCAATATTTTTAAACGTGCTGTGCGGGTCGCCCGAATACAAAGTGCCTTCGTTGAGTTGCAGATGCTCTTTCAAAGGGTCGCCAAAAAGCATCGCCCCCATATAACCGTTGCCAATCGGTAGGGCTTCTGTCCAAACCGAAGCGGGTTTGTCGTATTTTAAGACCAAAGCTGTGTTTTGGGCTAAAACACTGAGGGGGGTAATGACGAGTAAAAAAAGGGCAATTTGTAGTTTTTTCATCTTAATGTAACCATTATTTAAAACGACAACTTGCGTCAAGTTTGAAACTTGACGCAAGTT
>JANMYC010000603.1:0-8573 GCA_031381715.1 Saprospiraceae bacterium | reverse complement strand
ATACCCAATAGTGATTGCCTTGCTTCCTCAATTTTTTTATCCGTATGCTTTTCAAATGAAGTAATGAATCGTTCCATATCTGCTACGGCAGTGGTAAAATCATCCGTGATTGCAGGTCGCCTATTTTTTAAAAATTCAAGATTATCGGTTTGATGTTGCCGTTTCACCTCAAATAGACCCACTATCCAACGAGTAGCAGCACTATCCAATTCAAATAACACCTGTTGCCGCCTCACATCGGGTAGGTTTTGAAAATATACGCTATCAAGCCGTGCTTCGGGTTTTCCTGTCGAGGGATGAAAAATAAAAATAGGGATATTATGTTCCACCGCCAAGCGTATTGCCGATGATGAAACTAATGTATTTGCTGTCAAAGCAATAGATGTTATTTTCAAAGGGCTTATCTTGCGGCTTTCTTCAGCAAAAGCGACAAAAAAGCAGTTATCCTCTACTTTTAAAGCCACCCCCTCAGTATCAAGAACTAATTGCATGATTTTTAGAGTTTAAAAATAAGTAAAATCCAACCAACTGATAGATTCATATTCATCAGGCGGTTCGAGTGCCGTTGTGTACATTTTTTCTAAAATGATATAATCAGGATGTAAGCTACCCAATACCTGTTCCGCAAATTGGAGCTTTCCGCCTATTTGTTGTTTGTACTGCGTCACCCAAGCCGATTCTTTATGGTGCAAATGCCCTTGCACAGTCAGTACGTCCCGCAGTCGCTTAGTTTAACGCTGAAAATCATGGGGAAATGTATGCGGCAACTCTACCCTCCCCTCTATATTATCCAAACGCAAACCCGTTACAAATTTTTCATCTTGCGGCGCATAAAGTGTCACCTTATTCGGATTGAACTCATAACCATAGAGCTTGACGACACTCTCCAAAGCATCAATCTGATGCAGCGTAATGGGCGTATTGGATGAAAACGACATATCATCGGCATACCTCGTAAAATGCCAACCATATTGATTAGAGTATGCCTGAATATCCGCTTCAACCCTTTGAAATGCCAAATTAGATAGCACAGGCGAAGTAGGCGCACCCATTGGCAAACGTCCATTGAGAGCCATCAAGCGGGTCAATATATCCGCCAATTCAGTCGGAAATTGAAAAGGTTTTTCGGTAAAAACTCTAAAAACCTCCTCCGCAGTGACAAAATGAAAGAAATCTTCCAAATCTGCATTTAAAAGCCACGCTTTGCGCAAATGCTTTTCAGCATTTGTGACAATATTTCGAGGCTCATCACGTGAGTCCGTCGGGCGAATCACAAATCCATAGGCAGAAGGCGTTTTTTGTAAAAAATACACCGCTTGCAAGTAATCATTCAAGATAGCCTGAGCCGCTTTGAGCGATTTCGACGGATTCTCAATCAAACGCCTTTCGCCATTTTTTTTAGGCACGGTAAAAATGTTATACTCTGGATATTCCGCCAAAGTCTTGATAGACTGAGGGGGTAAAGTCAATACTTCTGAAAGGTTCTGCAATGAGCGCATACCGCAGAAAGACTTTTTGAGTGCATGGAGTTCTGTTGTCGTGGGCATGATAGGTGTATGATTTTGGGTTATTAAGTTCTAAATATACGTTATTTTTGTACTTATTCCTTAATAATCCGAAATCTTGACGCTTATAAAATAAAAAAGTCGTCAGTTAAACACACCAGACGACTTTTACCAAAAGTAGCTTAAACACGTTCTTGTTACGAGCGTAACAATACAACACAAAATTATTTTAAATTTTCAGAATAACAATTATTTATCGTATAAATTAATGCAATTTCTCTCAAAATAAACATATAATTAATTTATTAATTTGAATTTCGCCTTATCTAACAATTACTTCTTTACGCTAAAGAAAATTTGCTCTTGAAAAAAAATATTTAATAATTTTTTATATAAAATATAAAATTGCTATGTTAGATTAATAGCCGTTATTTTGATTAGTTTTTGTGTTATTAATTTTGAGTAAGCTGCTTAAGGTTCTGATTAAGCAGCTTTTTTCAAAAAAATGAGCCAAAATATTAAATGTTAGAACAACATATTTTACATTTGTATTCCTTTAATAAATATGAATCATATGTAAGACCTTTTAGTGCTTTGCACTTTCTGGTCTTTTTTTATCGTCTTCAATAATCTGAATTTAAGTTAATTGAACTGGTTTGATAGATTTGTATGCAAATTTGGTAGCTCTTCTTTCTACAGATTCATTATACAACCTCGGATTCTTTTTTTTACTTAAGTACAGTTAACGAAATCGATACATCGTCCCGAAATCGCTTGACACCTATGGCGTAAAAGCCTGAAAATGAGACGAATAGAAAAAATAGGACAAGTTGGTTATCGAGACGGGAACTGGAAGCGCCAAGTGGTTGAATATTGGCTATGGTGTGATGAGCCAACCATCGAGGTTTGCAAAATACTGAAAATTAGCCGACCTTTATTGTATTTATTGAACTTAACTGACAGTTTAGATGTAAAATAAGGATAGAATTGCCCATATTAAGACTTCTATTTTTGAACCCATTTTTCATCATTTCTAATTTTGAGTGCTGATATTTTTTCACCAATTAGTGTTCCTAAACGAATACCTTCCTCACAATCCATTCGATAATGTACGCCTATAAAAATACGAGACAAAGCGTTTTCTTCAGCCATAGCTTTGAATGAATTAAAAGAGCGAGGCGTACCAATAAATATTTTACTATTTTCATGGCTATAATCGACCATTGCAAATTTAGGACTTAGTAAATTAGTTAAAACCACGGATGCAGCAGCCCCAAATGACGAATGACCTGATGGATAGGCTGGAAACGGTGGTGTATCATGCAAAGGCCGCCAATTTGCGTCAATATTTCTTTGAATATACGTATCAGGTCTTTCAACATTAAAATAATACTTTTCATGCCACGTTTTAACAGCAGCATCATTCAGGGCGAATCCTAATTTCAAGTAAGTTTCTAAGGCCAATGAAAAGGAAGCCTTTTTTATATCCAATGCTTGATGAGCAATTGAAATCCATCGAGAAGCGGCACAAAATGAAATATTAGGGTAATCATCGCTCCAAAATTCTGCGATCCACCGTTTTTCTTCTGAAACGGGTTTTGAGCTGGAATAAACTTCCATCGCCTGAGCAAAAAAAGCGGTGTTTTTCTCTTCTGAATATGTAATGGGTGGTTTTGCGGCTATGTCATTAATAGAAACCGAAAATGTTCTGGCAGAACCCCAATAAGGCAATAAAGCAGGCATTGGGCTTGGATTACTGGATTGCCATGAGCCTTTCGTGATTGGTGGTTTATAATTGGGGTGGTAGTTAAATAAAAATGCTTGATGCCCGATTGTATCGGTAGCAGACCATTTGTATACCGCTTCGGCAACATCTTCACCATATTTTTTAGAGGCTTCAATCGCTTCAATTGGGTAATTTCTGAACAGATTTTCTTCCCACTTCCCCAATAATTCCTTCTGCTTTTGTTGCATTGTATAGGGTGTATGCGGAAAATAATACTTAGAAAGTGTTGAATACGCAGCATTAAGAGCAATGGGAGCTATGAAATTTTGTTTATTTTCCCATATGGGTAGTTTTAAATCTGGATAGATTGGAGCAAATGACTGAGCATTTTTTAAAGCAGGCAAACTTGCTTCCCAAGCCGCTAAACCCATATAAGCGTACATACGGGCACTCACTGGTGGACGGTAGCCGCTCGAGTATTGCACTAAGTCAAGGAGCATGTTATTCCAGTCTTGAATGACCTCAAAACCTTGCGTATACTGAGGGGGGGTATCTGTTTTTTTATCAGAACAAGTTGAATTGAAAAAAGCTATAATCAATATAAAAAAGAACATTTTAAAAGCCTTTTTTAATTGAATTATTGATGATTTATGTTCTTTTTCAGTTTGTTTAAAATCGATAATTGCCGTTTGATTAATTGTTGGTTTGGTTAATTCTTGATTGGGGAAACGCAACAAAAAGGTTGTTCCATAATTTAAGGTTGATTGAACTTCGATGGATATTTGATGTAATTGTAGAATACTTTTTACTAAGGATAAACCGATTCCGGAGCCTTTTTTATGCCCATTTTGTTCACCTCTGAAAAATGGCTCAAAAATAAAAGGTAAATCTTGGGGTGAAATACCTTGCCCTTTATCCCTAATTTGGAGTTGATATTCTGAGTTAAAATCTATGACAGCACTGGCTTTGTGGTCGTTTGAAAATTTGCAACAATTATCTAAAAGGTTCATTAAAGCAGAGCGCAATAGAAATTCATTGCCATAAATACACAATTCTTCTTCGTTTTCGGGAAGTTTTTTTATTTCAATATTGACAGAATAATTGGGGTTTGCTTTCAGTAAAGCATCACGACTTTGATAAATCAATTCATCAAGGCGAACGATTGAAAACTCAATTTTAGTGGTATCTGAATGAATTTTCGCTAACTGAAGAAGCTTGTCTGCGGTATCAGAAATCTCTTTCACATCTTCATGAAGGGAACCTAATACACGGTCATATTCTTGTATAGTTCGGGGTTTGTTGCGGGCTAATTGCAACTGGGCATCCATTGTAGCAATGGGGTTTTTCAATTCGTGTGAAACGTTGGAAATAAACCCTTTTTGCATCTGAAAAGCATATTCAATGCGGTCTAACAAACGATTAAAAGTTGTAACCAAATGAGCCAATTCATCCTGATTATTGGAATGTTTAAGTCTTCTACTAAGGTCGGTAGGTAAAATGTTATCCACTTCATTGACGATATGTAAAACAGGGTGCAAAGCTTGACCCGCATAAAACCAACCGCCTGCCACAACGGCTGCAATGACTAATAAAAAACTCAAAAATAGAATATTTCTGAGGGTAATAAGTTTTGAAAAATCGGGCTTATCTTCTGAAACAACGATGTATTTTTGACCATTATTAGAATTAAGGACTATCCCGATTGCTTGAAAATCTCCTTTAGTAAAACGATAGTTTTTATTAAGTGCAACTTGTTGCAAAAGAGATTGAGACGGCAATATTGCAGATGTATTTAACGTAAAAACACATTGTAAATGCTCATTAAAAATAGAAATATTGCCAATTGACGGCAGTTTGGAGGTGTTTTCTAGGTTAGGATTTTCAATGGGTTTTATATCCGTTTCATGGCGCAAAACCATTTCAGCGGTCATGCGTCCCTTACTTTCTAGATTGGTATAGAATTCGTTTTCGACATATTTATGAAATTGCCTAAAAATGAACAACAATGCCAATATAAAAATACCAGCACTAATGAGCATGAATTGTAAAGTTAGCCGTGTTCTTATTTTCATATTAATTGTTGTTTTTTAAAATATATCCCACCCCAAAATGCGTATGTATAAGCTTAACTAAAAATCCTTTATCTACTTTATTGCGCACATAATTGACGTACACTTCTATCACATTGGTATTGATGTCTTCATTTAAACCCCAAACGCGCTCTAATATTTCAGATTTAGGAATAACCCGACCTGGATTACGAACCAAATATTCCAATAGCGCAAACTCTCGGGGTGTAAGTGTAATTTTATTACCATCGCGCCAAACTTCTAATGTGGAAAGATTCATTTCAAGGTCGGCAAAAAAAAGCTTAGTTTGGGGTATAAGTGTTTGGTTTACGCGCCGCATTAATGCTTGTAAGCGAGCCGCTAGTTCATGAAAATCAAAAGGTTTGGAGAGGTAATCATCGGCGCCCGCATTGAGCCCAACGACTTTATCTTCTGGTTGATACAAAGCTGAAAGTATCAAAATTGGTACTTTTATCCCTATTTCTCTAAGTTGTCGGCACAACTCAATACCATTAATATGAGGCAATACAACATCCGTTAAAATTATATCATATTGATTTTGTTGAGCAAAACGCTTGCCCGAATACCCATCAAAAGCACAATCTACTTCTGCTTGGCATTCTTCTTCCAAATAGGCGCGCAGGGATTGAGCGGTTTTAGGTTCGTCCTCGATAATCAGGATTTTCATTTTCATGTAACAAATATCACTATTCTTTATATCATTATCTATTGCAATTGCGGTATTTTAATCATTCTAAGGGAATTCTTATAAGTTTCTTATAAGTCTTTAAGACATAGTCACTTGGGATAGCTGTACTTTTGTATTGTGATATTTTTATTTTTTTTATAAAACAAATTATTTCTCATGAAATCAAACATCTACGCATTAGGTTTAATGCTTCTTACCTTATTGGCCATTTCTTGTGGTAAAGAACCAGAAAATACCGCCACTCCTAATTTAGTTTCCTCAAATACAAGTGATGTCATAGTAAAATGGAATGACCTATTTTTGGATGTAGAGCGATATGCTGGTGGTTATCGCCCTGGACCCGCACCACGTGCCATTGCTTTAATTGGTTTGGCTAATTATGAAGCCTGTATCACAGGAATGCCTAACTACAAATCTATTGCAAGTCTGTATCCTGGATTGAGTATTCCTCAACCAGAAATAAGTAGAGACTATCATTGGCCTACTGTCGTTAATGCTTCTTACGCTCAATTAATGACATTGTTCTTTCCTAATGTTCCTAAAGCACAGTTAGATAAAATATTGCTTCTCGAAGTCAACACCAATAATTCTTATTTTGGCGAGCCTAACTTTGAACGCTCTAAAGCTTATGGAAAAGCAGTAGCACAAGCCGTTTGGGAATGGTCAAAAACAGACACTTATGGTCATGATGCTTATAAAGATCCCTTTGGTACCTATGTTTGGCAAGATAAATTCAAAAAAGATGGTGATTGGGTTCCTTCTGTTGTAGGAGGCAAACCGATGTATCCCAATTGGGGCAAAGTGCGTACTTTCGCTATAAATGAAACGGATAAATTATGTATTGCACCAATTCCTTACAGTACCAATAAAAATTCTTCATACTACGCACAAGGCTTAGAAGTGTACGTTGAAAGTAACACATCTACTCAAACAGCCGAAGGTAAATGGATTGGCGAATTTTGGAGTGATGACCTTATCAATGTAACTTTTAGCCCTGGTCCACGCTGGTTGGCTATTGCCAATCAAGTATATAACAAAGAGAAAAGTAATTTAGAAACCGCTTTGTATGCCAATGTAAAAGTGGGTATGGCTCTTAGTGATGCAGCAGTTGCTTGTTGGTATTCTAAATATTACTATAATGTAGAACGTCCATTTAGTTATATCCAAAAAGTTATTGACCCGAACTACAAAGCTGCATTGAATAATCCTTTGACAGGTGAAAAAGGTATTACACCTTCTTTCCCTGCTTATCCATCAGGACACTCAACAATGGGTGCAGCAGCAGCAGAAGCGCTTTCAAGTATTTTTGGTTATAATTATGCCATGACGGATAATTGCCACAAAGGCCGGACTGATTTTGTTGGCACTCCTCGTTCGTTTAATTCTTTCTATGAAATGGCAGAAGAAAATGCCATTTCTCGGGTACCACTTGGCGTACACTGGCGCATGGATTGTGAGCAAGGCGTTAATTTAGGTTTCAAATGTGGACGTAAAGTCAATCAAATTGCATTTAAGAAATAAACATTTTCATTTTTTTGAAAAATAAAAAGCCATTGAGTTCATTAACTCAATGGCTTTTCTTTACCCCCTCAGTATAACCTAATTATTTCTTCGTCAAAGGGTGAAATGTCCGCCAACTATGCCAATATTCTTGATAGGCATTGATTTTTTTCAAACTTGGCTTGGAAGAATTAAGCGAAATGCCCATGAAATTATAGCTGTTATCTGCACTTTTTAAAGTATCATTCATGAGTGTGAAAGTTTGTTCTTTGTTCGTCCTTTGTAATGCGATAAAGCTGCTGCTGTCTTTTGATAAAACAATCGCAATGGGTTGATTATCCAATTCATCATAAATAATGCGCTCTTTTTGTAAAATATTCCAATCATAAGCCCTGCTCACTTTGCCAACTTCAACCCCCACAACCCACGATTTATCTTTCCAAGAAGCGGTATCACGACGGGTCAATTTACCCGTTAATCTGCCTTTTTCATAGGTTTTCATACTATCGTATTCCACTTGAAAATTTTTGTCGGGCTGCATGACTAATGTATTGGGATAGAGTTCCACCCATTTTGCCAAAGTCGTTTGCATTGAAGGGAATTCTGGAAGTTGTTGACCTTTCAAATCGCCTGTAATGGCTTCTCCAGTCGCTTGTCGCCACCAACTTTTAGTCGTTTTATCCTCAAACATGGCATTAAAATGATCCATGCCAACCAACCGAAAATCCTCCATTTTACCATTAATAATGGGCTCAAAAACGCGCCCAGTTCGGCAAACCGTGCAATAAGTAACGATGATAGGTTTGCTTCCGATAATGTCTTTTACTTGGTGGTGATAACCCAAAAATTGAATAGGATAAGCCTTAGCCTGTCCTTCATAAGTAACACCGATAACTAATTTTTCATTCTCAATTTTAATATTATTAGCATTTTTTAATTCCAAATTTTTAGGTTGATAAAACATCGTATCAGCTGCCATTTCAAAATTAGTTTCATATGTGATACCTAATAAAGCTATTATGGACACTATTGAAAGCCATTTTTTATGCAAAAAAGCCGATTTT
>JANMYC010000592.1:0-1801 GCA_031381715.1 Saprospiraceae bacterium | reverse complement strand
TTTACGCCGATTAAAAATATAATAATGAACGCACAAAGAGTATATTGTAACTCACCAAAAATGCCAAATGGCGTCCAAAAAACTATCGAAAATATGGTACCCACAAAAATAGCAATTCCACCTAACGATGGCGTTGATACTGTATGAGAACGCCGCTCGCCCGGTTCATCGTACAAATGCTTGACCTGCGCCAAGTGTATTATGGAAGGAATTATGAAATAACTGGGTATGAAAGCTGTAATAAAGCTTAATAGGATTTCATACATTTTTTAATATTGTAAATGAGATAAAAATAAGTTTCAAAATTTTGATTCGTTTGGTTTAAAAGCTAAAAAGCACTGAACAAAGGTTATAATAGCTTAATCTTCAATATTTTATACAATCATTAAAAATACAATATTTATTGATTTTAATTTTAAATACCCCTCAGTATTGAGGAGTTATTATGCAAAAATATTGAAAATCTTTCATGTTTCATAAGCCTTTGGGGAATTATAAACCACTCATTTTACTGATTACATCCTCCTTTAATAAATATCTTTCACCACTTTCAGGACATATGGCTATATGACCCTCATTAAAATTTAAGCGGTGTCCATATTCACTCACCCAACCGATGGGTTTTGATGGATTTCCTACCACAAGTTCGTAAGGTTTTACATCCTTAGTCACTACCGTACCCGCACCGATAAAGGCATATTCTCCGATTTTTATACCACAGATAATTGTCGCATTGGCGCCTATTGATGCTCCTTTTGCCACGTGGGTTTTCAAGTATTCATTCTTGCGATTAATGGCACTGCGCGGATTGATGACATTTGTGAAAACTACTGAGGGGCCTATAAAAACATCATCTTCGCACGTTACACCCGTATAAATCGAGACATTATTTTGCACTTTTACATTATTTCCAAGAATAACCTCTGGTGAAACTACAACGTTTTGACCAATATTGCAATTCCCCCCTATTTTACTGCCTTGCATAATATGGCTGAAATGCCAAATTTTAGTGCCATCGCCGATTTCACAACCTTCGTCTATTATCGCTGATTCGTGGTGGTAGTATCCTTTTTCCATTTTTTATTTTTGAAAAAATGATTGTACCCCCTCAGTAATATGTTTTAAAAGCGCCGTATTTAACTCCGTATGCATGGGCAATGAAACAACCTCATCCGACAACCCCTCAGTAACTGGCAACTCTCCGCCCTTCCAATACGGGGCAAAAGCCGCTTGTTTATACAAAGGTACGGGATAATATATCATCGAAGGAATACCTAACTGGGAAAGATGTTTCTGTAAAGCCTCCCTTTTTCCATTTTTCACGCATAATGTATATTGATGAAAAACGTGGGTCGAGTTGGGCTGACGAGCGGGAATTTCCAATCCTTTTATCTTTTTAAAAACCTTATCGTAATAAGTTGCGGCTTTTTGTCGAGCGGCATTGTATTCATCAAGGTGTTTTAATTTCACATCTAAAATGCCCGCTTGAATAGCATCTAAACGGGAATTGACACCCACAACACTGTGGTAATATCGAACAACTTGACCATGATTCGCGATTAAACGTATTTTTTGAGCCAAATCATCATTATTTGTCATCAAAGCACCACCGTCACCGTAGCAACCTAAGTTTTTAGAAGGAAAAAAAGAGGTACAACCGATATCTCCAATTGTGCCAGTTTTCTTTTTTTCACCATTTTTAAAGGTATAATCTGCTCCAATCGCTTGCGCATTATCTTCGATGACGAATAAATTATGCTGTTTTGCCACTTCCATAATGCCTTCCATATCACAACTTTGA